>NZ_JBEXLR010000002.1:0-140278 GCF_040610095.1 Micromonospora sp. NPDC004540 | reverse complement strand
ACGGCCTCGGCGATGCCCTGGCCGCCCGGATCACGGGCGAGGGTCCTACGGAAATGCCGGGCCATCGGCAGGGTGGCCGCGCCCATCGCGACCGCGTCCGGTCCGAGCCGGCACAACTCGATCGAGGTCTGGGCGTACGGCTGGCGCAGCGCGTGCCGCGCGGTGACCTCGCGGATCTGCGGCAGGTAGCGCTCGCCCAGGGCCAGGCCGGCCCAGCCGCCGAGCACCACCCGCTCGGGGTTGAACAGGTTCACCAGGTTCGCCACCCCGGCGCCGAGGTAGCCGACCGTCTCGTCGAGCACCTTGGCGGCGGTGCGGCTGCTGGCGCGCAGCAGTTCGCCGAAGGCGGTCTCCTCGTCGCCGCCGGCCGCCGGGCGGCCCCGGTTGGCCTGCCGGAACCGGTCGAGCACCCCCTCCGCCCCGACGTACGCCTCCAGGCAGCCGAGGTTGCCGCAGCGGCAGCGGCGGCCCCCGTACACGATGGTGGTGTGCCCCCACTCGCCGGCGCTGCTGTGCGCGCCGCGGTAGCCCACGCCGTCGGCGACCACGCAGGCCCCGACGCCGGAGCCGACCAGGGCGATCACCGCGTGCCGGACGCCGCGCCCGGCGCCGAACCACATCTCGGCCTGGCCGAGGGTCTTCGCGCCGTTGTCGATGTGCACCGGGATGTCGGTGCCGGCGCGCAGCATGGCGCCGAGCGGCACGCCGTCCCAGCCGAGGGTCTGCGCGTGCACCACGGCGTCGGCGGTGCGCTCGACGGTGCCGGAGACGGCGACGCCGAAGCCGAGCACCGCCGCCGGGTCGACGCCGGCCTGCTCGATCACCGCGGTGAGGCCGTGCAGCAGGTGGTCGGTGACCTGCCGGGGGTCGGGCTCGGCGGCGGCGATCGGGTACTCCGCCTTGGCGAGGGCGGTCATCGCCAGGTCGAAGAGTTCGACCTGGACCCGGGTCTCGCCGACGTCGGCGCCGACGAGGAAGCCGTAGCCGGGGGCGACCCGGAGCAGGACCCGGGGGCGGCCGCCGTCGGACTCGACCGAGCCGGCCTCCTCGACCAGGCCCTCGGCGATCATCTCGCCGACCAGGTTGCTCACGCTGGCCAGGCTGAGCGCGGTGGACTGCCCCAGCTCGTGCCGGCTCAGCGGGCCGTCCAGCCAGATCCGGGTGAGCAGGACAGACCGGTTGGCACGACGCATGTCGCGCACGGTGGTGCGTCTGGCGTCCACGTCCGCCTACCCTCCCCTGTCACCACCCGCGGCGGCTCACCCCGGATACGTCACTCCAGGTTAATGCCGTGAACCAAGCAGTGAAGAACCCGGGCCGCCGCTGCGGCAGTATGCCGTGGTGCCGCAGCATCTGGCCGAGCGGTACCAGCAGATCCACGTCCTCACCCTGGGTGAGCTGATCCTCGTCACGGTCCTCGCCCCCCGCCCTCGTGCCGACGGCCCCGCGCCTGTCGAACCTGGTCCTGAGCCTGGTCGTCACCCTCGTCCGGTTCGGCGTCGCGACCGCCGAGATCGTGCGCCGGCAGCGCGAGGGCGCGGTGGCCGTTCCGTGAGCCAATCGCGCATTTACATTTAACAAAGTTAACTGATAACCTCCGGCGCATCGATGAGGAGGTATGTCATGCGACTTCGACGCGGGTTGACCGCACTGCTCGGCGGCGCCGCCCTGCTGGCCGCCACCGCCACCCTGCCCGTCGCCACCGGGCTCGCCGCCGCGCAGACCACCCTGGTGGCCTGCTCCGCGCCGGCCTGGGCGGAGGGGGTCACCTGGACCGCCGGCAGCCGGGCCACCTACGCCGGCCGCCTCTACCAGGCGCTGGTGACGCACACCCCGTCGGCGGGGGCCGGCTGGACCCCGCCCGCCACCCCCGCGCTCTGGTCCGACCTGGGCGCCTGCGACGGCGGCACCCCGACGCCGACCCCCACCACCAAGCCCCCGTCGCCCACGCCCACCCCGACCTCGTCCCCCTCCCCCACCGCGACGCCCACCCCGACCCCGACCACGCCGCCCGGCGGCAGCACGTGCGCCCTCAAGTCACGGCCGGCCGGGAAGGTGCTCCAGGGCTACTGGGAGAACTGGGACGGCGCGGCCAACGGCGTGCATCCCGGCATGGGCTGGATCCCGGTCACCGACTCCCGGATCACCGCCCACGGCTACAACGTGATCACCGCCGCGTTCCCGGTGATCCGCTCCGACGGCACCGTGCTCTGGGAGGACGGCATGGATGCCGGCGTGAAGGTGCCCACCCCCGCCGAGGTGTGCCAGGCCAAGGCCGCCGGCCTGACCGTCCTGCTGTCGATCGGCGGCGCGACCGCCGGCATCGACCTCGGCTCCAGCGCGGTCGCCGACCGGTTCGTCGCCACCGTGGTGCCGATCCTCAAGCGGTACAACTTCGACGGCATCGACATCGACATCGAGACCGGGCTGACCGGCAGCGGCACCATCACCCAGCTCTCCACCTCGCAGGCCAACCTGGTGCGGATCATCGACGGGGTGCTGGCCCAGATGCCCGCCGGCTTCGGGCTCACCATGGCGCCGGAGACCGCGTACGTCACCGGCGGCAGCGTCGTCTACGGCTCGATCTGGGGCGCCTACCTGCCGATCATCAAGCGGTACGCGGACAACGGCCGGCTCTGGTGGCTGAACATGCAGTACTACAACGGCTCGATGTACGGCTGCGCCGGCGACTCGTACCCGGCCGGCACCGTGCAGGGCTTCGTCGTCCAGACCGACTGCCTCAACACCGGCCTGGTCGTGCAGGGCACCACGATCCGCGTCCCGTACGACAAGCAGGTCCCCGGGCTGCCCGCGCAGACCGGGGCCGGCGGCGGCTACCTGAGCCCGTCGCTGGTGGCACAGGCGTGGAACACCTACCGGGGCGGCCTCAAGGGGCTGATGACCTGGTCGGTCAACTGGGACGGCTCGAAGGGCTGGACTTTCGGCGACAACGTCAAGGCACTCCAGGGCCGCTGAGGCCGCGCGGGGCCCCGCAGGCGCGCGGGGCCCCGCGTCACCCGCCGAGCCAGTCCCGGATGGCGGCGTAGTCCGCGTCCGTGAGGCCCCGCCGGGGATCCACCCGGTAGGCCAGGACCGGCGCCGGATGGCGCGCCGCCAGCCAGGCCTGGTCGGCCGCTCCGATCTCGTCGTCCACCCAGACGAAGGGTCGCCCCGCGGCCCAGTCGTGCAGGGCGCGCGTCTTCCAGTGCAGGCCGTCCGCCATCCCGTCGGCCTCCGGCCACTCGACCACGGGCAGCTCGGGCAGACCGAGTCGGCGGCCGACGACCTCATTGGCCTCCGCCAGCCAGGTCGTCGCCCAGACCAGGTCGCAGGGCAGCGCCCAGAGCCGGGTGCCGTGCCGGGGATCCAGGCGGGCCAGCAGTGGATTGCCGCTGCCGGCGGCCGACGCGGGCAGGTCCCCGCCGAATGGAATGAGCGGTCCGTCGACGTCGAGGAAGAGCAGGGGGCGATCGTTCATCGCCGTGACGCTAGCGCGGCCGGCTCGCCGGAACTTCCTCCTGCCGGGGCGGAGCGCTGCGCCACCGGGATCGCCACTCCGGCGCCGCGAAACCCTCGGTGACGTAGATCGTCTCGTGGGCGACCCGGTCGCCACGGAACTCCAGGATGTCGACGGCCGGCCGCCACTCGCCGCGGTCGTACCGGATGCGCAGTTCGGCGACCCAGGCGTCGCCGCCGCCGCGCACCCGGACCACCTCCAGTTCGACCTCGGCCGGATACGCGCGCCGCCACTCCCGGAAGTTGGCCACGCCCTCGAAGCGCTCGCCGGACTGCGGGAACTCCAGGACGGCGTCGTCGTGGTAGATCTCGTGGGCCGCGTTCTCGTCGGTGCCACTGTGGTCGATGTAGTGGCGCAGCACCGCCCGTACGGCATGCTCGTCCATCCCTGCCGCTCCCCGCCCGGTGGCCCCCCCCGAGGGCAGACGCTACCGCCCCTGGACAACTACAGTTAACAAACCTAATAATTGTGCATCCGTCGATACGTCCGGCGGCCCACCCCGTCCCGGGAGGACCGGATGCACCGCAGCGCCCGTACCCCGTTCCTGGCCACTGTCACGGCCCTCGCCACGGTCGCCGCCGCCGCGGCGACCGTCGCCCTCGCCGGCCCGGCGCTGGCCGCCGGCCCCACCGCCACCTTCGCCAAGACCTCCGACTGGGGCAGCGGCTGGGAGGGCAAGTACACCATCACCAACGGCGGCGCCAGCACCATCAACGGTTGGCAGGTCGCCTTCACCCTGCCGCCGGGCACCACCCTCGGCTCGTACTGGGACGCCACGGTCAGCAGCGTGGGCCAGCGGCACACGTTCACGAACCGGTCCTGGAACGGCACGATCGCCCCCGGCGCCTCGGTGTCGTTCGGCTTCCTCGCCACCGGGTCCGGCTCGCCCACGGACTGCACGCTCAACGGCGCCCCGTGCGGGGGCGGCACCCCGACCACCCCGCCGACCACCACCCCGCCGCCCACCACGCCCCCGCCCACAACCCCACCGCCGACCACGCCGCCGCCGACCACGCCGCCGCCCACCGGTGGGCTGCCGAAGCACGCGCTCATCGGCTACCTGCACGCCAGCTTCGCCAACGGCTCCGGCTACCTGCGGATGGCCGACGTGCCCGCCGACTGGGACGTCGTCAACCTCGCCTTCGGCGAGCCCACCTCGGTCACCTCCGGCGACATCCGCTTCCAGCTCTGCCCGGCCACCGAGTGCCCGGGTGTCGAGACCGAGGCGGAGTTCACCGCGGCCATCCGGGCCAAGCAGCAGCAGGGCAAGAAGGTGCTGCTGTCCATCGGGGGTCAGAACGGGCAGGTCCAGCTCACCACGACCGCCGCGCGGGACACCTTCGTGCGGTCCGTGTCCGCGATCATCGACCGGTACGGCCTCGACGGCCTGGACATCGACTTCGAGGGCCATTCCCTCTACCTGAACCCGGGCGACACCGACTTCCGCAACCCCACCACCCCGGTGATCGTCAACCTGATCGCGGCGATCCGGACCCTCAAGCAGCGCTACGGCGCGGGCTTCGTCCTCACCATGGCACCGGAGACGTTCTTCGTACAGCTCGGCTACCAGTTCTACGGGCCCGGCCCGTGGGGCGGCCAGGACCCCCGGGCCGGCTCCTACCTGCCGGTGATCCACGCCCTGCGCGACATCCTCACCGTGCTGCACGTGCAGGACTACAACTCCGGCCCGATCGTCGGGCTGGACAACCAGTACCACACCATGGGCGGCGCGGACTTCCACATCGCGATGACCGACATGCTGCTCGCCGGGTTCCCGGTCGCCGGGAACGCCAACGCCCTCTTCCCGGCGCTGCGAGAGGACCAGGTCGCCTTCGGCGCGCCGTCGTCCACCAGCGCCGGAAACGGGTACGTCGCCCCGGCGGGCGTACAGCAGGCGGTGACCTGCCTGGTCCGCGGCCAGAACTGCGGCCGCTACACGCCGCGCAGCGGCACCAACCCCGGCTTCCGTGGCCTGATGACCTGGTCGATCAACTGGGACCGGTACTACAGCTGGGAGTTCCGGCTCAACCACGGCCCGTTCCTGAAGGCGCTGCCCTGACGGCGGCGATCCGCCGCACGCTGTTGCCCCGCCATGGTTCATCCGCCGCAGGTCTGCGGCAAGAGTTGATCACGGCCTAGGCTCCCCGCCATGACCCGACGTCTGTCCGCTTCGGCGGCACTCCTCGCCGCACTCGCCTCGACCGGCGCCTGCACCCCCGCTCCGGCCACCGGCGGATCGACGCCGGCGGCATCCGCGACGGCCCTGGTCGCGCCCTCGCCCAGCGACGGCGGCGCCGCCCGAGAGCTTCGAGACCGGTACGCCGCCCACGGGAGTCTGGTCGGGCTGGCCGAGGATCCCGGCTACCGGGACGAGAAGCTCGACTCCGACGGGGTGGCCTGCGGCCGGCCGCTGCCGCTGCTGGACCGGCGCCTGGTCGCGGTGGCGGCCGTCTTCGGCACCCCGGACGGCACCGCACCCGAGGAGTTCGTCGAGGTCACCCAGGAGACCGTGGTCTACCCGACCGATGCCGTGGCGGCCGAGGCCGTACGACGGATCTTCGGTCTGTTGGAAGCGTGCGACCGGGACGAGGAGGCGGGCCAGGTGACCGACGGGCACGCCGCCGCCGACCTGCCGGCTGCGGTCGGCGTGCCCGGCCGAGCGGTGACCGCCACCATGACGCTCCCGGACGGCACGCGATTCCCCCACCGGTACGGCTGCCTGCCCCACGGCCGGGTGGTGCAGTGCGTCGCGGTCTGGACCCGCTCGACAGGGAACACCTCAGCGTGGTTCGAGAAGGCGATCATCGCCACCGGGGAGAGGCTGCGCGCCTGAGGACTGTCTACGACCTGCCCGGCCAACTCCTGACGGAGGAACGCCGCTGTTGGATCTCCATCAGTTGTACAGCCACAGGGCGGCACAGCCGAGGCAGAGCGTCAGCAGCACGGCCGAGGCGAGCAGCAGCGCGAGCAACGTGAGCAGTTCACCGCGCACCGTCGGCGCAGGCGACTGCAGCGGCCGACTGTCGTCCGCGGTCTCGGGGTCGGGCACGTCGTGATCGTGCCAGACCGCCGTACAAGGTCATCTTGTGGTTGGCCGGTCCTGCCGGGCTGCCGCATGGTACGAGTGCTCGGTGAGTTCTCCTGGCCACCGGCCTGGCTCGAGCCATTCAGGGCGTGACCGTGGTGTCGAACGCGTCAAGGTGGCTGCCGCCCGGGTTCGGGGTCGAGGTTCCCAGGCGGGACGGTTGCGGCTGAGTCAGCTGGAGGCCGCCCTGGTGATCTCGGCGCAGGCGGGACTCGCCGCAGCTCTGGCCTGGCGGATCGGGCACGACGTGCTGGGCAACCCCGCGCCGGTCTTCGCCCCGTCCGCCGCGGTGGGCACGATCGTCGCCGCGCTCGGCCAGCGTGCGCACCGCACGGTCGAACTGCTGCTCGGAGTGGGACTCGGCATCGCCAGCACCGACTTCCTGCTGACCTTGCTGGGCACCGGCTTCTGGCAGACCGGATTCGTCGTCGGGTTCGCCATCCTCGCCACTCTCGTGCTGTTCGGCCGCAGCGGGGCCGCCGTCGGACAGGCCGGCGGCACCGCCGTGCTCCTGGCGACCCTGGCACCGGCGCAGAAGGACCTCGAATGGCCCCGGATCGTCGAGGCCACGGTCGGCGGCGTCGTGGGCCTGGCGGTGGTCGCCCTGCTGCTGCCGCTGAACCCGATGCGGATCCTCGACCGCGACGCCGCTCCGATCTTCGGCTGCCTCGCCGGTCAGCTCAGGGAGGTTTCCGCAGCGCTCACGACAAGCGATCAGCAACGAGCGATCCGGGCGCTGACCGCCCTACGCGACATGGGACCGGACCTCGACCGGTTGCACCAGGCGCTCAGCGGCGCCGAGGAGGTGGTCAGCCTGGCTCCGGCCCGGTGGCTGCGTCGACAGGACGTGGAGCGCTTCGCCCGGGCGACCGAGCACGTCGAGCGAGTCATCGAACACAGCCGCGGAGTGGCCCGCCGGTCGGCGATGGCCCTGCAGTACCACGAGCCGATCCCACCCGAGCTGGCCACCAGCGTGGGACACCTCGCCGATGCCGTCGAACTGCTGCGCCGTGAACATCGCGCCGGGCGCCCCACCGAGAAGACTCGCCAGGCGGTCTGCGAGGCCGTCTACCAGGCTGGCCGGGCCCGAGCCCGAGGCGTCGACGAGTTCGGCGAAGCGGTGGTCACCCAGCTGCGCACCGCCGCGAGCGATCTGCTTCGCGCCACCGGCTGCGACCCCACGTCCGCAAATGAAGAGGTACGGAACACGGCGCAGCGGGGCGCAGACTCCGTTCGGTGACGCCGGGCCCTTCGCTTCGAAGGCACGGTGTGCCACCGAACGGCGACCGGGCGGGCGCCGCGACTGCGCCCACCGCGGTCGCTACCTCACCGGGCTGTCCCGGATGGCGAGTGCGGCCTGGACGAGCGCGGCGTGGGTCAGCGTCTGCGGGTAGTTGCCGAGATGGGCGCCGGTGGCGGAGTCGATCTCTTCGGCGTAGAGGCCCAGTGGGCTGGCGTGGTCGAGCAGCGTCTGGAACAGCTCCTCCGCCTCGACGCGCCGTCCGGTGGCGGCGAGCGCCTGGACGAGCCAGAACGAGCAGGGCAGGAACGCGCCTTCGGCGCCCGGGAGGCCGTCGCGTCCGGGCGGGTAGCGGTAGAGCAGCGGGCCGCCGGCGGAGAGCCGCTCGCGGATGGCCTCGATGGTGTTGTGCACGCGGGGGGACTCGACGTCGTCCAGGTCGAGCAGGGGCAGCACGAGCAGAGCGGCGTCCAGGTCCGGGGCGCCGTAGCTGCGGACGTAGCACGCCTGCGCCGGGTCGAAGCCGCGCGTGCGGACCTCGGCGGCGATGGCGTCCCGGGCCTCCTGCCAGCGCCGGCGTTGCCGGTCCGGAAGCGGGTGGGTGTCGGCGATCCGCAGGGCCCGGTCGAGGGCGAGCCAGCCCATGAGCTTGGAGTGCACATGGTGGCCCGGTTCCCGGATCTCCCAGATGCCGGCATCGGGCTCCCGCCATCGACCGGCGACGACGTCGGCGAAGCCGCGTACGGCCCGCCACGTCTCGGAGTAGAGGCGGTGCCCGGCCTGGACGAACACCCAGGCGGCGTCGACCACCCAGCCGTAGCCGTCGAGCTGGTGCTGGTCGGCGGCGCCGTTGCCGAACCGTACCGGCACGCTGTCGAGATAGCCGGCCCAGCCGGGCAGCTCGCGTTCTCTGGGCACGTGCCGGCCGGTCAGGGTGAACAGCGCCGGCAGGCGCGGCCGCTCCAGCCGGCTGGCGTGGAGCAGCCACCCGAGGAAACCGTGGGCCTCGTCGAGCTTGCCGACGCCGAGGAACGCGTTGACGCCGATACTGGCATCGCGGGGCCAGACATAGCGGTAGTCCCAGTTCCGGACCCCTCCGGGGTCCTCGGGCAGGGAGGTCGTCGGTGCGGCGACCGGGGCCTGCGACGGGGAGTAGGTCAACAACCGCAGGGTCAGCAGGCTGCGTACGACGTCCGCCCGGAACGGCAGCGAGCCATCGATCCCGGCGGTCCAGGCCCGCCAGCGTTCCTCGTCCCCGACGACGAGTTCCCAGGCCGCCGTCGGCTCGACGTGGATCAGCGGTTCGCGGTAGGCCACAGCGAGCACAAGCGTGACCGGACGGCCCGGCAGCACCTCGACGGTGGTGGGCCGGCCCGGTTCGACCCTGACCTCGGGTGCGCTGCTCAAGGACACGGCCAGCGCCCCCCACTCACACACCAGGACCCCACCTTGGTGGCGGGTTCGGGGCCGGCGGTGCCGCACACCGAGGCGGGGGTCGAAGTCGATGACGGCGCCCACCGCGCCGCCCTCGGCCGACAGCCGCCGCACCAGCAGCGTGGTGGGCAGCAGCCGCCCCTTGATCTCGGCCACCATGGACTCGGTGAGGGTGAGACGGCTGCCGCCCACCGCCCACGTCGTCTCCAGCGTCGCGCTGTCCGGCCGGTAACGCCGCTCGACGACCGTGGCGGGCGGGACCGGGCCGACCCGGAACGTTCCCGCCGGCGAACCGCCCACGAGGCGCCCGAACAGAGGTTCCCCGTCGAAGCGGGGTACGCAGAGCCAGTCGATCGCGCCGGCACTGCTGACGAGAGCAGCGGTGCGGGTGTCGCCCAACAGCCCGTAGTCGCTGATCGGTGCCGGCGGCGGGGAGCCCGTCACGGTGGGCTCACCGGTCGCGCGGATCCCGCCTCGACGGGACGGTCGGTGGAGATCAAGTGGACCGGAGGAGCAGCCCGAGGACGACCCCGTAGATGACGTGGACGACAGCCGCGACCGCGGGCGTCTGGACGCCGTAGTTGAGGGCGAACAGCCCGGGCGGCTCCAACACGGCCGTGCTGGACGGCCCGGCCCGCGGCGAGGCCATCCGCGGATGGACGCCCGGGAGCAGCGGCAGGATCACCGTCAGCGCGATCGCGACGTGGAGCCCGCCGAACAACGCACCGAGCCACCAGGTGGAGCGGTGCAGCAGGGCGAACGCGGCCGCGTACCCCAGGGCGAAGCCCTGACCCGCGACGAGGTGGATGAAGAAGCCGACGACGCGGGCCCGGTCGGGGTCCTCGGTGACGAGGGCCCCGAGCACCAGGGGAAGGTCGAGGCGGGTGATCCCGGCCAGTTGCGCCGTGATCATCGCCGCGGTGAGCGCGGCGGTGGCGACCAACCCGAACACTGCCCATCCGGCCCAGTCCATCTCAGTCGTGGCCGCCGGCGCGTCCCCTGGCGGTCGGCGCGGGGGGCACCCTCTCGGGGCACCTCTCGAGCAGCGGCCGCCCGGCATTCGGTACGCGGCCCGGCGAGGTTGTCTCGGCCATCAGTGCCTTCCGGCTGGACACACGAGGTCGTGTACGGCCCGGGATCGGAAACCCGTCTCGCGGGCGGTCACCCGGGTCTCCACCCTAGGCCCACCAGACCTCGACCCGGCCGGCTTGCCGGAACACCCCGCGCAGATCCATCGACCGAGTGAGCGGGACGCAGAATTGCGCGAACCCCCCTCGACGGTCCAGGACGTCGAGGGGGTGCGACGTTCGGTGGCCTCAGCCGCCCTGGGTGAACAGGGCGGCGTACCGGGTCAGGTACAGCGGCCATCCCTCGTCGTGGCCGACGCCGTCGCTGACGGACTGCCAGCCGGGCCCGTGCCGGTCGAGGTGGCGGTGTTCCAGCTCCACCCGGGTGCGTTGCGGGCTCTCGGCGACGAAACGCACCTCCACCTCGCTGGTGTTCTCCGGGTCGGTCTCGACCTGCCACTGCGGGCTGATGTCCCAGCTGAACACGACCCGGTTCGGCGGTTCGTAGGCGAGCACGCGCGCCCAGCGGCATTCGCTGCCGTCGACACCCCGGTCGTAGATGTGACCGCCCACCTTGGGTTCGAACACCGTCTCCGCGATCGCCGCACCGAGCAGGTTGTGCTCCGGCGGCTTGAAGTCGCCGAACCGCTCGGTGAAAACGGTGAACGCCCGTTCGAGCGGCGCCGCCACGACGATCTGCCTGCGGACCACTGCGGATGTTGTATCGGTCATGGGGTCTCCTCGGTCGGTTGTTCGACGACGTCTCGATAGCTGTTCAGCGCGCGGTTCCAGAACGTGTCCAGCTGATCCCGCAGCGCGGCCACGCCAGCCGGGTTGAGCCGGTAGACCCGGCGGGTGCCGGCCGCCTGGTCGGTGACCAGCCCGGCGTCCTTGAGGACCTTGAGGTGCTGGGACACCGCGGGCCGGCTGATCGGCAGTTCCTCGGCGAGTTCGCCGACTGCGCGGGGACGCTCGGCCAGGCACGCGACGATGGCGCGTCTGGTGGGATCACCCAACGCGTCCCAACCATCGTCCGTTCGGTAAGTTGCCACGAACGGTAAGTTACGACTTACCAATGCTCCGAGTCAAGACCCCGCGGCGTGGGGATGCACCGTCCTGGCTGGCAGCCTAAGTGGACAGAACCGCGCTCAGCGGCCCCGTGTCTCGGGCGGGGTCGGTGGCCCGCAGACCTTGACGCATGTGCGTCCGGTGCGGGTGGATAGGGCGTACGCATCTGGTGGCCAGCGCTGCCGCGGCAGTTCGATGGAGAGGATCCACATGACCGTCCCACGCCTGCGCGGTGCAGCACTCGCCACAGTCGCCCTGGTGGCTGTCGGGTCGGCGGTGGCACCGGACACGGCCGGCGCAGCGCCTGGCAACCCCGGAGCCCCCCGCTACTCGGCTGGTCCGGCGAGCGTCGGCGACCCGTACTTCCCGGACGAGGGCAACGGCGGATACGACGTCCAGCACTACGACATCAACTTCTCCTACGACCCGGCAACCCGGTTCATGGCCGCCACCGCCACGATCACCGCGACCGCCACGCAGGATCTCGACCGGTTCAACCTGGACTTCCGCGGCCCGGAAATTTCGTCGCTGACGGTCAACGGGCATGCGCACGACTTCACCCGGGACGGTCAGGAACTGGTCGTCACCCCGCGCCCGAAGCTCAAGGCCGGGCAGGCGTTCACCGTGGTGGTGAGGTACGCCGGCGTACCGGGTCCGATCACCGACCCCGACGGGTCGATCGAAGGCTGGGTGCCCACCGACGACGGCGCCTTCGTCGTCGGGGAGCCGCAGGGCACGCCGGCCTGGCTGCCCACCAACGACCACCCGACCGACAAGGCCACCTTCCGATTCACCGCGAAGGTCCCGGAGGGGCTCACCGCCGTCGGCAACGGCCAACTCCTGTCCCAGGAGACCCGGGACGGCTGGACCACCTTCACCTGGGACTCGACCGAGCCGATGGCCACCTACCTGGCGACGATCACCATCGGCAACTTCGTGGTCACCGAGTCGACCACGCCGAGCGGCATCCCCGTGTACGTCGCCATCGACCCGCGGCAGGTCGCCGGGTCCGCCGCCGCGGTCGCGCAGATCCCGAAGATGATCGACTTCTTCTCCTCGACGTTCGGTCCGTACCCGTTCGCCTCGACCGGTGCGATCATCGACCGGGCCCCCGACGTCGGCTACGCCCTCGAGACCCAGACCAAGCCGATCTTCTCCAGCCCGGCGAGCGTCGGCACGATGGCGCACGAGCTGGCACACCAGTGGTACGGCGACAGCGTCTCCCCGCAACGCTGGTCGGACATCTGGCTCAACGAGGGCTTCGCCACCTACGCCCAGTGGATGTACACCGAGTACAGCGGCGGCGCGTCGGTCGGCCAGACCTTCAACAGCAGCAGCAACTACGGTCGGGCCGCGTCGTCGTCGTTCTGGCAGATCGTCCTCGCCGACCCCGGCCCCGAGGACATGTTCAGCAGCATCCCGTACAACCGGGGGGCGATGACTCTGCACGCGTTGCGCGGCAAGGTCGGCGACGACACCTTCTTCCGCATCCTGCGCGAGTGGGCGGCCAGCCACCGGTACGGCCACGCCTCAACGGCCGACTTCATCGCCCTCTCCGAGCGGGAATCCGGGCAGAACCTCGGCACCTTCTTCGATGTGTGGCTGTTCCAGAAGGGCAAGCCCACGACCTGGTGACGTAGGGCAGGGCCCGCCCCCACGTTTCAAAGTGCACTCAGGCGGGGCAGATATTCGTGACCGACCATGAAGACCAGGGAGGCCACGACCATGGCTAAAGGCGACATCGAGACGTATCCGCAGGACGGCCAGTGGAAGAACCGTCCGGAGGGCAACCAGCGTGCGAGCAGCGTTCACGGCACCAAGGAGGAAGCGGAGGCCGCCGGTCGGGAGATGGCCAAGCAGCGCGACGCCGAGCACGTGATCAAGAAGCAGGACGGCACCATCGGCGAGAAGAACACGTACCCCCGCAGCCGCGACCCCCGGGAGATCCCCGGCTGAGCCGCAGGTGCACCGCAAAGGCCGTCATCCCGCGAGGAGACGGCCTTTGCCGCGGGCCCGCGAAGACGATCAGCACTCCGGGCGGGTGATGATCACAGGCCGAATCTCGTGCCGCCTGTTGCGTGACCGCGCGCCTGATGACGGCCGCCGATGCGGCTGCTCACCTCACTCGATCGCGGTAGAGGTCGAGCAGAGCAGCCCGCTATTTGACCTTACGGGTCGATCGGGCCACGATGCCGTCGTACTCAGGATGCTTGTCCAGCCAGCCGCTCAGGAACGGGCAGATGGGCACCACTGTTCGCCGGTTGACCCGGGCGTCGTCCATCACCGCGCGTGCCAGGGTCGAACCGACGCCACGTCCCTCGAATTCGGGGGCGACCTCGGTGTGGGTGTAGGCAATGATGTTGCCCGTCAGCTGATACGTCACCACGCCGGCCACGGCGCCCGTCTCGTCCCGCGCCTCGAACCGCTCCCGCTCGGGCACGTTCATCACCGTGAAACCCACGGCACCATCCAACCACGTCACGTGGAGACCCACCGCTGGAGGTGACCCCGGCCCGGTGGAAGAACGTCGGGCGGTCGTTCACCGCCGGCGGGCGCGGGCGGTGGCCCGGGCGTTGGCCTTCTCGATGGCGTGCACCAACTCGTCCTTGTCCAGATTCTGCGGATCGTGGATCCCGACCCGGTGGGCCACGTCCTCGAGGTGCTCCTTGCTCGCGTTGGCGTCGACCCCCTGGGCGGTCGGGCGGGCCCGGTCGCGGGAGGCCGGGGTGCCCAGCGCCGCCTGCGGATCCGACGGCCCCTTGTGCTCCTTGGGCTCCCAGTGGTCGCCGACCTTCTCGTGGGTGTGCTTCAACGACGCGTACGCCGTGCGGTGCGCCCGCTCCCCGTCGCCATAGGTCTCCTCGGCCGACTCCAGCGTCTTCTTGTACGTGCGGACCGCCTTGTCGTCCGAGCGCGCGACGGTCGACGGCACCTCTTCGCGCATCTGCTCGGCCTGCTCGTGCTTGTCCGTCATGACATCCCTCCCTCCGGTCCTCGTCACCGGCCCAGCTCGTCACGGGCGGCGTCGGTGCCGGCCGGCACCACCCGGGAGGCGGTTGCCGAGACCACGTCCCGCACCTCTTCAGCGAGCCGGGCCGAACTGCCACCCGCCGCGCGCAGCTGCTCCAGCCCCATCCCACCGAGAACCACCGCGGTGGCCAGGTAACCGGCGGTGAGGCCCGCGGCCGCCAGTCGGCGAGGAAGGAACGCCTCCAGCAGGCGCAGGACCGTGGTGGAGGCGGCACCGGCGCCGAGGACCAGGCAACCGCCGGCGGCAGCCAGCAGCACGATGCCCAGCCCGGCCGGGCGAGCCGCCTCGGTCAGTTGCCCACGGACGGCGCGGACCTCCTCGCGGACGACGTCCGCCACGTCCTGCGCCAGACGATCCGTCGGGCTACCGCTGTACCCACCCCGGCCCGAATGCCCGGTCCCGTCGCTCATGCGCGCCTCCCCCTGAGCTGGTTCACGGGCCCTGCGGGTACCCGGATGGCCGGGCCGCACACCGGAGGGGACGGGTTTCCTCGGTCGATGGCGGGCTTGCCGGTCAGCGCAGTCCGGCGAACAGGTCGTCCTCGCGCGCGGGCGCACCGGTGGTGTCGCGGACCCGGACGAAGGTCTCCACGCCCATCAGCTCGGTGAACCGCTCCTGCCCGAGTTGCAGGAAGAAGATGTTCTCGGCCTGGCTGGCGTGCGCGGCCAGCGATTCGAACTTCTGTGCGCCGTAGGCGCTCGTGTCCACCCAGGTGGTGATCTCGTCGTCGGGCAGGCCGAGCTGCGGCATCTCCTCCGACTCCCCGTCCGGCTCGGGAAACTCGACGCCGATCTCCTTCATGATCCGGCCGAAATCCTCGAAGGCGCTGCGCGGCACGGTGGTCCAGTAGACCTTCGCGGGGATGCCCGTCTGCTCGACTGCTGCCATGGTGACGCGGTGCGCCTGGATGTGGTCCGGATGACCGTAGAACCCGTTCTCGTCGTAGGTCACGACGACGTCGGGCCGGTAGCGGCGGATCAACTCGGCCAGCCGCTCGGCCGCCTCGGTCACCGGCGTGTTCCAGAACGCGTCGGGCAGGTCGTTGGCCGCCCAACCCATCATCCCGGAGTCGGCATAGTCGAGCGTCTCCAGGTGCGTGACCTTGAGCGCCTCGCAACTGGTCGCCAACTCGGCCCGGCGCATCGCCACCACGGCCTCCGGGTCGTGCCCCGGGTCGCCCGGCTTGACCCCACCGGGCCCGTCGCCGCACCGCCCGTCCGTGCAGGTCACGAGGACCGTCGTGATCCCCTCCGCCGCGTAGCGGGCAAGGATGCCGCCGGTGCTCGTCGCTTCGTCGTCGGGGTGCGCGTGCACCGCCATCAAGGTCAGAGATCGCTCAGCCACCCCACCACCCTACGAGGGACGTCCGACGCACTAGCATTGCCGCGGTCCGGGACGGCTGCTGAAACGAGGCGAGATGCGTTGGCTCCGGCGGTTGCTGGGTAGGACGCGGGTCCAGCTCGACCCGGGGCGACAGCAGGCGCTGCTGCAGGATGTCCGGCACCGGTACGGCCCCCGCGCGCAGGTCCGGTTTCCCGATCAGGTCGAGGCGCTCGCCCGGCTGCTGGACAGCGACGACGGCCTGGTGGTGGCGGCTCGGATCGTGAGCGAGGCCGCCGACGAGGCCCACGCGGACCTGCAGGCCCAGGCACACGACGTACACCGACGGACGGGCCGGCGGCTCCTGGTGCACCGCCGGAACTACCGGCCGTTGTGGAAGGAGGCCGGCCCGGCGCTGCGGTGGCCGCTGTTCGCGCTGCCGTGCGGCTTCCACCCGTACGCGCAGGTGGCCGCCGCCGTCGCGGTGCTCGGCAGCCTGGCGCCCCGGCTCGACCGGGTGACCGACCCGAATCCCGTCCTGACCCGCGTGTTCGAGCTGCTCGACCTCACCACCGCCGGCTGGGAATATGGCCGGGTGCGGGTGGACACCGACGCCGCCGCCCTGGCCGGTGGGCTGATCTCGACGGCCGGGCAGGTCCTCGCAGCCATGGACGACCCGCCCCGGCTGCCACCGCCGGTCCGCGAGCTGATGCGCCGCAACAACACCCTCGACGTTCACGATCCGACCGGTCCTCGGGTGGTCGGCAGGATCAATCTGGGCGCGAGGATGCGGGAGACCCTCCTGGTGTGAAGCGCGGCGCGGAACTGTCGGAGGGGCCACGTAACGTCCCTCCCGTGACCGATCGCGGCGACGTCCCACCCGAGATCCTCGGTCGGCTCCGGCCCGTCTGCCTCGGGTTGCCGGAGGCCTACGAGGAGCCGGCGTGGGTGGGCACCCGCTGGCGGATCCGCAAGCGGACCTTCGCCCACGTGCTCACCGTCGACCCGGACCACCAGGCCGCCTACGCCCGCGCCGCCGCCAGCGACGAGCCGATCTGCGTGCTGACGTTCCGCTCCCCCGGCGACGAGATCGCCGCGCTGCTCGCCTGCGGGCACCCCTTCTTCAAGCCCGACTGGGGCGCCGACGTCGTCGGCCTGGTGCTCGACGGCGGAGTCGACTGGGACGAGGTCGGCGAACTGCTCACCGAGAGCTACTGCGTCCTGGCCCCGAAGAGGCTGGCCGCGCTGGTCGACCGACCGGCCGGGCCACCACTCCGACCCACGGGTCCGGGATAGCTCGTCGGACGCCTCTGGCGCCCGCCGGGACATCCTGCGACGCTGACGGTTGTGTACGACTACGACCTGCTGGTGCTGGGCTCCGGACCGAGCGGTCAGAAGGCCGCGATCGCGGCGGCCAAGCTCGGCCGGCGGGTCGGCATCGTCGACCGCCGCGACATGATCGGTGGGGTGTGCATCAACACCGGCACCGTCCCGTCCAAGACGCTGCGCGAGGCCGTCCTCTACCTGACCGGCCTGAGCCAGCGCGACCTCTACGGCAGCAGCTACCGGGTCAAGGAGGAGATCACTGTCAGCGACCTGGCCGCCCGGACGCAGCACGTGATCAGCCGGCAGACGGACGTCATCCGCAACCAGTTGGCCCGCAACCGGGTCGCGATGATCACCGGCACCGGACGGTTCGCCGACGCGCACACGGTCTGGGTCGACGGCGGGTCCGGCCGGGAGTCCCGGGTCACCTTCGACAAGATCGTGATTGCCGCCGGCACCCGCCCGGCCCGCCCGGACAGCGTGGACTTCGACGACCGGACCATCGTGGACTCCGACGGGGTGATCAACCTCCAGGCCGTACCCCGCAGCATGGTCGTGGTCGGCGCCGGCGTGATCGGCATGGAGTACGCGTCCCTCTTCGCCGCCCTCGGCACCAAGGTGACCGTGGTGGAACGTCGCGACCGGATGCTCGACTTCTGTGACGAGGAGATCGTCGAGTCGCTCAAGTACCATCTGCGGGACCTGTCGGTGACGTTCCGCTTCGGCGAGGAGGTCGCCGCGGTGGAGAAGCACCAGAGCGCCGCGCTGTGCGTCCTGCGCAGCGGCAAGAAGATGGTCGCCGACACGGTCATGTACTCCGCCGGCCGCCAGGGCCAGACCGACGACCTGGCGCTGAACGCGGCCGGGCTGGTGGCGGACCACCGGGGCCGGATCCAGGTCGACGCCAACTACCGCACCGCGGTCGACAACATCTACGCGGTCGGCGACGTGATCGGCTTTCCGGCGCTGGCGTCCACCTCCATGGAGCAGGGCCGGCTGGCCGCGCAGCATGCCTGCGGCGAGCCCGTCCGCGCGATGCCCGAGCTGCAGCCGATCGGCATCTACACGATCCCGGAGATCAGCTTCGTCGGGAAGACCGAGGAGGAGCTGACCGACAGCTCGACGCCGTTCGAGGTGGGCATCGCCCGCTACCGCGAGCTGGCCCGGGGCCAGATCGTGGGCGACTCGTACGGCATGTTGAAGCTGCTCGTCTCGCCGGACGACGGGCGGCTGCTCGGCGTGCACGTGTTCGGGACCGGGGCCACCGAGATCGTCCACGTCGGGCAGGCGGTGATGGGCTGCGGCGGCACCGTCGACTACCTGGTGGACGCGGTGTTCAACTACCCGACGCTGGCCGAGGCGTACAAGGTGGCCGCCCTGGACGCCGCCAACAAGATCCGCAACATCACCCGGATCGACGGCTGACGGATCCCCGCCGAGAAAGGACGCGATGTCGAGGACTCCGCGGGCGAGCCGCACCGCGGTGCTGGTGTGCCAGGGTCGCGCCGCCGCGGACGCGCTCATCGCTCCCGGCCGCTTCGCGGATCCGACCGCCCTGCCCCTGCTGCGCCCGGACGAGCGGGAGGCCGTCCAGTGGGTACGCGACGGGGCCCCACCGCAGAAGTGGCAGCAGCGGATCGACTACGAGACGGTACGCGCCAGCGCCGAGCTGATGGCGCCCCGGACGATCGCCATCGACGACGCGATCCGCGCCCACCCGTGTCCGCAGCTGGTGATCCTCGGCGCCGGACTCGACGGCCGCGCCTGGCGGATGCCGGACCTCGCCGGGGTGACGGTCTTCGAGGTCGACCAGCCGGCCACCCAGCAGGACAAGCGCGACCGGGCCGCGGGCCTGCCCGGCACCCCGCCCAGGTTCGTCCCGGTGGACTTCGGCCGCGACCGGCTGGCCGAGACGCTGGCGGACCACGGGCACCGCGCCGACCTCGCCACGACCTGGATCTGGGAGGGCGTCGTGCCGTACCTGACCCGAGCGGAGGTGGCCGCCACGGTTGCCGAGCTCGCCGCCTGCTCCGCGCCGGGCAGTCGCCTGGTCGTCAACTTCCAGAGCCCCGCCACCGCCACGAGGGTGGGCCGCGTCCTGGCCCGGCTGCTGACGGCCTCCACCGGCCGGTCGAGCGTCTGGACGAACGAGCCGTGGCGCTCGACCTGGACGCCCGCCGCCATGACCGCCCTGCTCACCCGGCACGGCTACACCGTCACCCGGGACGAGAACCTGCTCGACACGGCGCGGGGGCTGGCCCTACCGGTCCGGCACACCAGGTCGCTGCGCCACAGCCAGGTGATGGTCGCCGACCGCCCCTGACACCCGGCACGCCGCCGGCGACGTTCCCGGCGCCGCCGTGCTGGCGGCCCACGGGCGCGACCGGATTCTGTTAGGTTGGCCGCCGTGGCCGTCGTACGGGCGTTCGAGCGAGACGATTACTCCCCCGAATACGCGCTCGTCGTCCTGCGGGACCTGGGCGGATCGGGGGCGCCGGGCGATGCTGCGGAGTTGCCGCGCGAACGCGAACGCGGGGCCGAGCCGACCGGCACGTTCGCCGGAGCCGGCGCCGGCTGGATCACCTGCCAGGCCGGCGACGGCTACCACGTGGTGCGTCTGGAGTTGCACGACGTTCCGCCGCCGGCCGACCACGCGGGCTTCGACGACGTGCTCGAGACGCCCTACCGCGCGAGCTCCGGTGAACTGTCGCTGACCATGCTGACCGGCGGCGCCGGCCCGGCCGATCTCGATCTGGGCGGCGCCGGCCGCTACCGGGTCCGGGTGGCATGCCGGCGGGGCGACACCGAGGACGGGTTCGGGGACCGCTGGTTGCTCCGCTTCTGGCCCGATCCGGCACCCGCCCCACCGGTCTGGCTGGCCCGCGCCCGGCCCGCCGTCGGTCCGGGTTACGACGGCTGGCAGCTCGAGCTGGGATACCAGCCGATGGAGCTGGCCGGCATCGTCCACGTCGCGGTCCGGGAGCACGGCGGGCCGGTCACTGTGGAGCACGTCGACGACTGGGGCCGTGCCCACCAGCGCCCGCCGGGCTGGCTCGACGCGCCGCTGTGGCAGCCGCCCCCGGAACCGCTGACCACCGGCCACGACGATCTCGACCAGCGCAAGGCCGCCCAGCACGCGGAAGTGGTGGCGCGGCTCGCCGGGCAGCAGCGTCGGCTCGACGAGATCGCCGCCGAGCTGGGCGTACCGCCGGTCCGCCGGAAGCGCGACGTGCTGCCGCTGCTGGCCGCCGCCGGCATCCTGGTCCGGGAGGGCCCGGACGCTTACCGCGCCGGGCGGCCGGCCCGGGTCGACACGGTGCTGTCGCTGCCGCCCGACCGGGTCCGCGCCGTCCGGCTCCAGGACGCCCGCGGCCGGTACGGCCGCCTCGCCGAGGATCTCGAGGCGGTGCTGAGATGGTCCTCCCGGGCACCGCTGGAGGCCACGGCCGCGGAGATCGCCGAGCGGCTGCTGGTGAGCGAGCCGGAGCTGCGCGAGGGGCTGGCCTTCGCGGAGCGGACCGGCCTGCTGCACGTCGACGGCGACGAGCCGCTGCGGCTGTGGCTGGGCGCCCGCCCGAGCGCGGCACCGGCCGCCCCCGCCGCGCCAGCCGCCCGCACCGCGCTCGCCCCACCGGCGGCATCGAGAACGATCCCGGCCGCGCCGCCGACGGCGTCCGGTCCGGGGCGGAAGTCGAAGGGCCCGCCGGCCGGCAGCTTCGGGCTGAGCGCGGTGGCCCGGCCGACGGGTGAGGCGGCGAAACGCCGCGGACTGTTCGTGACGTCCCTCCGGCGTAACCGGGAGGACCCGCCCGGCCCGCCGTTCGGCGCGCCGCCACGGGCCGGCGTGGTGAAGGGGGACGGCACCGTCCTCGGGTGGCGCGACGGCGGGTGGGTGGAGCTCGCCCGGCTCGACGCCGCGCGCTGGCGCCGGGCGCTGCAGACCAGCCACGGTGTGCTCGTGATGGGGCACGGACACCCGGCCGCGTTGGTCTCCCCGGCCGGCGAGGTCACCGAGATCGACGAGGTGCGGTTGCCACGCGTGGCGCTGCTGGGCGACGGCCGGCGGGTGGTGGTGGTCGACGGCGAGCACCATCGGCGGGTGTGGCGGTGGCGGCTGCGGGTCATCGACCTGGCCGGCGGCCCGGTGGAGACCATGCCCTGGCCGGACGACCGGGCCGTCAACCTCCTCGGGACGCACCGCGACCAGGTCTTCTTCGTCGACCAGCAGGTCCCGCGGGTCACCATGCGCTGGACGCCCGGCAGCGAACCGGAACGGTGCGCGTATCCCGTGCACCAGGTCGACCCGCTGACCGGCACCTGCGGCGCGCGGACGGCGGAGGGGGTCACCGTGGTCCGACCGGACGGGACGACGGTGACGGTGCCGGTGGACCTGACGGCCCGGCTCGCGCCCGGCGGCGACCGGCTGTGGACGGTGCGCGCCGACCCGCCGGCACTCACGCTCTTCCCCGTCGAGCCGGGAGCCAGGGCGCAGCCGCAGGTGTGGTGGCTGCCCGAGGACGGCCGGCGGTCCCCACAGGGGGCGTATCGGGAGCCGATCTGGGAGGACGCCGACCACGTGCTGTTCGGCTACCAGCCCTGGCACTTCTCCCGTGAACCCGCGGGCGGAGTACGGCTGTCGGTGCGCGACGGCGCCGTCGAGCGGCTACCCGCCGTCGGGCCGTCCGGGCAGCCGGCGTTGTTCGTGGAGCCGCTGCTGGCGCCGTAGCCCTCGCATCGCCGACCTGGATCCGCCAATGGGCGCTAGTAGTAGTTGTCGATCGGCTGGCGTGCCTCGTCGAACAGCGCGGGCCCCTCGTACCGGACCGGGGGCAGCGGCGGGGTGGCCGGCTTGACCTCCTCGAACTGTTCGGCGGACAGGGCGTACACCACCCGGCCGAGGCCGGACCGGTCGATCGCGGTCGCGCACATCGGGCAGGGCTGGCAGCTGGTGAACATGGTGGTGCCTGCGGCCACCTCGGGGGCGAGTTCGCGAGCGGCCCAGCGGGCCAGCTTCAGTTCCGGGTGGGCGGTGATGTCCGAGTCGGAGACCACGGTGTTGTGGTCCTCGATCAGGACGGTGCCGTCCGCACCGACCAGCAACGAGCCGAAGGGCCGCTCGCCGGACGCCCCGGCCTGGTTGGCGATTTCCACGGCACGGCGGAGAAACTTCTCGTCGTCGGGGGTCATCGGTCCTCCTGGGAGCTGTGGTAGGCGGCCACGGCCGCATGGGTCCGCCAGGCGCGCTCGGGCTGGCGGATCTCGGTCAGGGCGCCGTCGTAGTGTGATGCGCGGCGTCAACGCGGGCACCGGGCGGCCCAGTTCGTCAGCGATGGCCTTCAGCCGCCCGGCTGCGTCCGCCAGCCATCCGGCACATCGGGGTCGGCGCCGGGGGCGAAGTTCGGTACGTTCACACCACTTCGCATCGGTCCCACGCTAGCCACAACGCGTCCGTGGTGGAACACCATGTTCCCGGAACAGGTCGTAGGCCGGGATCAGGAGATGTGCTCGTGGACCCAGTCCCGGGACCGCGTGAAGGCCGTGACGGGATCGCCCACATAGTTCCACGGCCACTCGCTGACGTGGTCGCCGAGCATCTCGAAGACCCGCGCCGCGGCCTCGAACTCGTGGGCCAACTCCAGGCCCAGCGCGAACACGCTCGCCCGCGGCACCCAGCCGAACGCAGGCCGGAACGCCGGATGGAAGATCGACTTCTCCGCCGCCGCCAGCAGGTCCGCGCGCACCTCGGCGGACTGCATGTACGCGTCGCTCTCCTCGACCGGCACCTCGAGCCACTTCTCGACGTGCGCGACGGCCAGCAGCTCCGGCAGCAGGCTGCCGTCCGGAGCGGCCGCGGTCGCCTCCCGCGCGAAGGCGAACATCTGCTCGTCGTTGCCGAACCACTTGGGGCACAGGTACTGCAGCCGCTGTTCGTGCGCGACGACGTGACCCGGGTGTCGCTTCACCACCTCGTCGAAGCGGAGGCGGGCCTCGTCCCGGCCGACCTGGCGGCCGCGGGCGGACGTGACCAGCCAGGTCCGGGCGGTCACGTCGTCCGGGTCGCGGGCGACGACCTCGTCGAGCAGGTTCTCAGCCAGCCGGAGCCGGCGCCGGAACTGCCGGAACTGGTCCTGGCTGGTGTACTCGGCGCGCTTCCCGCCCCGGGCATCCCAGGCCCAGTGCACGGCGTGGCAGCCGCGGACCAGCACGGGCAGCGTCGACTCCGGTTCGGCGTCGACCCACTCCCCGATCCAGTCCTGCACGCCGTCGACCGTCCCGACGGCCTCCAGGAGAAAGGCGCGGCTGTCCGGATCGGTGGTGGCCGCGAGGATGTCCCGGGCCGTCCGCCAGTCCCGGGCACCGAGCGCGTCGAGGAGCGCCCGCGCCTGCGGATCACCGTAGGCCGGGTCGACGACGGGCCCGGCCGGCTGCCGGCGCTTCCTGAACGGCCACATGTGGATCTCCTCCCCGAGCCAGGCCGGAGAGCCTATCGGGGCCAGGGCGGGCCCCGCCACGGGCCTCACCGTCGTTGACATGTGACCATCTGGTCACCTATTCTGTTCTCGTGAGCGACGACGACGATCTGGTGTTCAAGGCGCTCGCCGACCCGACCCGACGCGCCCTGCTCGACCGGCTCTTCGTTCGCGACGGCCAGACGTTGACCGAGCTGGAGTCCGAGTTGGCGATGACCCGTTTCGGGGTCATGAAGCACCTGCGCCTGCTCGAGGATGCCGGTCTCGTGGTCACCCGACGGCAGGGCCGGGAGAAGCTGCACTTCCTCAACCCGGTGCCGATCCGGTTGATCCACGACCGGTGGATCGACAAGTACACCGAGCACCACACCACGACGCTGCTCGAACTCAAGGCGGAACTCGAACGCGACAACCCGAAGGAGAGTCCATGACCACCACGACGACGGCCGGGACGACCAAGGTCTACCGGGTCTACATCAAGGCCACCCCGCAGGCGATCTGGGACGCGATCACCAAGCCGGAGTGGACCCGGAGGTACGGCTACCAGGGCCTCGCCGACTTCGACCTGCGGCCGGGCGGCAGATACCGGGCCCTGGCCATCCCGGAGCACCGGGAGGCCGGCATGCCGGAGGTGCCGGTGGAGGGCGAGGTGCTCGAGGTGGACCCGCCGGTCCGGCTGGTCCAGACCTGGCGGCCGACCTGGCTGGACGAGCCGGCCACCAGGTTGACCTACGAGATCGCGGAGCGGGGCAACGGCGTCACCTCGCTCACCGTGACCCACGAACTGGCCGGTGCGCCGCAGACCATGGCGCAGGTCAACGGCGAGGTCGAGAGCGCCGGTGGCGGCTGGCCCGAGGTCCTCAGCGACCTGAAGTCGCTGTTGGAGACCGGCAGCCCGCTCTACGCCTGACCCGAGCCACCGGGTGCGGCGCACGCGAGGGCGGCCCGGCTGGTCGTGAGCCGGGCCGCCACGTCGTGCGGTCAGCCGCCGAGGCTCGCGGCGGCCGAGGCGATGGCCGAGGAAAAGTAGCTGACCTGGGTGTAGACACCGGGGTAGTTGGGGCGGGCGCAGCCGTTGCCCCAGCTCACGATGCCGACCTGGATCCAGGCGTTGCTGGCGTCGCGGCGGAACATCGGCCCGCCCGAGTCGCCCTGGCAGGTGTCCACGCCGCCGCTGGCGTACCCGGCGCAGATCTCCTCGGCGGGGATGATGTCGCCGCCGTAGTTGGCGTTGCAGGTGGCGTCGCTGACGAACGGCACGGTCGCCTTGAGCAGGTACCGCTGCTGCCCGCCCCCTTCGGTCGCCGCGCCCCAGCCGGCGACCGTGAACGTGCCGTTGTCGTAGGCGGTGGTGTTGGCGATCTTCAGGGTGCTCAGCCCGGTGACCGGGGTGGCCAGCCGGATCAGCGCCCAGTCCTTGCCGCTGCCGTTGTAGCCGGGGGCCCGGTAGACGTAGTTCGACCGGACCGTGATCCGGCTGGACGACTGGAGGTCGACCACACCAAGGGTCGCCGTGATGCTGGTGTTGGTGCCCGTACGGCCGACGCAGTGGGCGGCGGTGAGCACCAGGCGGGGGCTGTACAGCGCGCCGCCGCAGCCCATCGAGAGCCGCACCATGAACGGGAATTCGCCCTGCGCGGCGCGGGTGCCGCCCACGACGTTCGGCGTGATCGGCCCGGGGTCGGCGACGGCGGGTGCGGCGAGGGTGAGGCTGCCCGCGGTCACCGCGGCCAACGCGGCGGCCAACAGGCCGGTGAGGGTGCGCCAGCGAACCATGAATTCCTCCGCATCAGGACCGGTGCGCCTCGGGGAGCGCACCTGATTCGAGATTGCGGACAGCATATTGAGATCAATGGATTTGCTGGCCATACCCTTCGGGTCGTATCACCCGGATATGGGCACTCGTCGCGTCACGGCGCCAGGGGCTTTTCGAACCAGTGGTGCGCGTACGGCTCGTCGTTGTACGGCGCGATCTCCTGGTAGCCGGCGGCGCGGTACATGGCGATCGCCTCGGTCAGGTTGCGGTTGGTGTCCAGCCGGACGGCGGTCCAGCCCCGCTCGGCGGCGTACCGTTCCAGCTGGTCCAGCAGGCGGCGACCGACGCCGAGACCGCGGACGCCGTCGGCCACCCAGACCCGCTTGATCTCCGCCGGCGCGCCGGCGTGGAGCTTGATCGCGCCGCAGCCGACCGGCTCGCCGTTGAGGGTGGCCAGCAGGAACATGCCGGCGGGCGGGACGAGCTCCTCGTCGCGGACCGGCTTGCTCCGGGCCGGGTCGAATCCGTCGTCGAAGCGCTGCGCGACCTCGCGGGCATACGCCCGCACGCAGGCGCGGGCCCGGGGATCTCCCGGCGGGCAGGGCTCGACCACCACCATCGAGCTGACGAGCAGCCGCTCCACCTCCGCCATCGCCGCGACCAGGCGCCCGCGGCGCTGGTCGCTGAGCGGTTCGAGGATGGACCGGGCCAGCTCGTCGGACCGCTCGTCCAGCTCGGCCCACTCCGACCGTCCGGCCTCGGTCAGGGCGGCGACGCGCACCCGTCCGTCGCCGCCGGCGCGCCCTGCCGGGCCGACGCGCACGAGTCCGTCGCCCTCCAGGGTGCGCAGGAGCCGGCTGAGGTAGCCGGAGTCCAGTCCGAGCCGGGCCCGCAGGGCCGCGACCTCGGCGCCGTCGGGGCCGATCTCCCACAGCAGCCGCGCCTGCGCGAGAGGTCGGTCGCGGGACATGTACTGGTCGTCGAGCGCGCCCACCCGTTGGGTGACCGTCCGGTTGAACCGCCGCACGGTCGCGATGAGGTTCGAGTTCATGTGCCTGACTTTAGTCAGGCTTTCCGGTGGACCGCCAGGGCCGAGCCAATGCTCGGGCATCGACCCGAACGAGGTCGACAACCTGCCGCTCGACCAGGGCGTCGGATGTCTGACCGGCGACTTTGCACTGCGGCGTAAGGCAATTGCCCAGGACCGGACGGCCCGGCCATCATCGCGCAATGAAGAGAATCTTGCGCATGAAGCGGCTGGCGGCACTGTCCACATTGCTCGCGACCGCGATCGCGGGCACGCTCGTCTCCGCCAACCCCGCCTACGCCCGCAGCCAGCCGGAGTGCGAGTCCTATGTGGTCGTGAGCAACCAGGCGGGCTACCAGGCCGCCGCGCCGATCGGCCAGTACGGCGTCCTGCCATGCTCGCTGCTCTGGGGCGACGGCGGGCCGGGCACGCTGGCCCTCCAGTGGGCCCTCAACGACTGCTACCTCGCACCCGCGGGCAAGACGCTGCTTCAGGAGGACGCGTCGTTCGGCCAACTGACCTACAACGCGCTGAAGTTCGCCCAGAGCAAGGCGGGCATCACCTCGGACGGCCAGTTCGGGCCGACGTCACGCGCGTACCTGAAATTCCCCTCCATCGCAGGCGGCACCAGCACCTGCGCCCGCCTCGGTCGTCCGACGCCGTAGCTGCCGCCGGGCAGGCCCTGCCATCGGCCACCGAGGGCGGAGGTCGCACCAGCTGACCGGAACATGGGAAGCACGCGCGCCGGCGGTGACAGCGCAAATGCTGTCACCGCCGGCACTGCTTTTGCGGTCGTCGACACCGCGGCGGCGCTCAAGGCCGGCCGCGCCGCCTGACCCGACCACAGCAGGACACCACCGCAGCGGCGCCCCGGCAGGTACCGGCCGGAGCGCCGCTGCGGCGGCCCGGCTCAGGTGACCGTGATCCGCTTCGGCGTGGTCTTCGAGTCCAGCCAGGTGTTGATGAGCTTGGTGAAGTCGCGCCCGGTCTGCTTGTTGACGAAGGCGATGAACGACGCCCGGTCCTGCTGGGTGTTGCGATGCTCCTGCGCCCAGGCACGGGCCAGCGCGAAGAACGCCTTGTCACCCAGCTGCCGGTGGATCTCGTGCAGCATGGCCTCCGGGCAGAGGTAGACGTTGCCCTCGGCGAAGTTCTTCGGGTTGGGCTTGCCGGGCGGGCCGAGCTTCTTGCGCATGGCGGCGTCGGCGTCCCGCAGGTACCGGTCCAGGCTGGCGTCACTCAGGTGCAGGGTTTCCTTGGTGTGCAGGTCCGTGGCGTACTGTGCCCAGCCCTCGTTCAGCCACAGGTCGGTCCAGGTGGTCGGCGTGACGGAGTCGCCGAACCACTGGTGGGCGTACTCGTGCAGCAGGTCGCTTCCCCAGCGGTCGCGACGCGCCTTGGTGTTCTCGATCTTCCGGCCCATGGTGATCATCTGCTGGGTCTCCATGCCGGACGCCGAGTCCACCACCACGACGCCACCGGACGGGAACGGGTACGGACCGAACTTCTTCTCCAGCCAGGCCAGGTACTGGGGGGACTTCTTGAGGTACGGCAGCAGCTTGTCGTCGGCGCCCTTGCGGTACCAGTAGGTCAGCGGGATCCCACGGGGCCCCTTGGCGGTCAGCTTCTGGTACTTCCCGACCGCCAGGGTGGTCAGGTAGGTCGCGACCGGGTCGGCGCTGCGGTAGGTGAACGTGTTGCCGGACTGCCCGGCCGGGGTGCCGCTGGCGATCGCGGACCAGCCCGCCGGGACGGTCACCCGGATGTCGTAGAGGGCTTCGTCGGACGGCTGGTCGTTCGCCGGGTACCAGGTGAAGGCCCCGAACGGCTCCTGCATCGTCCAGAGGCCGCCCTCCTTGCTGACGGTGAGGCCGAGAGCCTCCACGTCCTTGCGGTGCGACGGCATCGGCGTCGTCTTCGGCTTGCCGTGGTACTTCACCACCAGCGTCACCGGCTTGTCGGCGACGACCGGGGCGGTCACGGTGAGCTTTTCCTTGGCCACGGTCCCGGTGACCGTCGTGTCGTCCAGCGTCACCCCGTCGACCTGGTAGGGCATGAAGTCGAGGACGAGGGCGGGAGCGTCCTTGGTGGGCCGGATCCGCAGGGTGGCGGTGCCCGTGAGGGTCTTCGTCGACGGTGCCCAGTCCAGCGCCAGGTCGTAGTGCAGGACGTCCAGGGCGGTGGTGCCCCGAGCCGGGTAGACCTTGTCGGCCACCGGGGTCGAGCGCCCGGCCTGCCAGGCGGTGTAGTCGACGGCGGGGGCGGTGGGGCTCGGTGTGGTCGTGGGGGCGGACGAGCCGGCGGCCGGGGCGGCCGGATCGGTGGTGCACGCGGTGACGAGCAGCGGTGCGAGAAGCAGGGTCAGTGGTACGCGGCGACGCATCAGCGCACCATACGGCAGAGATCCACTCCCGAGGGGGCCGTCGTCGGTTGGCGCCTTTTGCGGCTTTGCCAGCATGGCACAACCCGTCTGGCCAGCCGACGAGTTCGGCAGCAGGATGAGGACGAGGCTCTGATTGGGTGGTTCCCATGGTCAGCACCGACCAGGCAGTTCACAATTTCCGCCGCTTTCCGGTGGAGGCCCGACGGTCGGCGGCGGCCGCGACGGAGGAGCGCGACCAACGCCTGAAGGCGATCACGAAGAAGCGCAGCAGCAGGGCGGTGAAGCTGTCGGCCGAGGCGAGCCAGCGGCTGCGACGCCTGCTGGGCGACGACACCTGGGCGGACCTGCGGGACCTGATGCGGCAGGAACGGATGACCGTTCGCGACCTGCTGCAGCCGCCGCAGGGGCTGGAGTCGAGCTACGCCGACCTGCACCGGGCCCGGCGGCGGAAGGCCAAGGCGTTCCTGCGCAGCCGAGACGTCCGACGGGAGGCGATCGAGGCGATCGCCGCCGGCTACCACGAGGCGATCGGCGACGTGTTCGCCGCCGACGAGAACGTCAGCCCCGGGTTCCACCTCTCGAACAACCTCGACAAGTGGCTGAGCCTGTCCCCCTTCCACGATCGCGCGCTCCCCTGGGGCGTCTTCGAACCCGATGACAGCGACGACCCGCACCGGTGGGAGGTCTTCCGGCCGCCCTTCTTCGGGTTCAACTTCGGCTTCGTGCCGGTGCGCAACGACAACTTCGTCGTCGACCGCATCCACACCCTGAACCCGTCGGTCGGGGACGTCGGCATCTCGATCACCATGGAGGACGGCGACGCCGGCGACTTCGACTACGCGTCCGGCGACGCCTTCAGCGCGATCGCGTTCGCGTTCGTGCCGCCGACGACGGGCCTGGTCGAGGTCCTCATCGACGCGCAGTGCGTCGAGGCGACGCACCGGCTGGAGACGACGGACGAGTGGGGATGGTCGAACTCCCGCACCACCCAGCAGAACTTCCTGATGCTCGACGTCCTGCACCCCAACGTGGCCGAGCCGTCGTACGCCGCGATGTCGACCCTCGACGAGACCACCGACGACGACGAGAGCTTCCACCAGGAGAAGCTGAGCCGCGGCACCCACTACTTCGCGCAACTGTTCAGCGCGGGGCCGGTGCCGGCGGGCCAGTCGGTGGTCGTGTGCGCGGGCACCCGCTCGTTCGACAAGAGCGGCACCAACGACGTGTCCATCGACAGCACGTCCGACTTCCGGTGGTACATCAGCTCGGTCGAGGTCCGCGTCTCACCGTGACCGGCGCCGCGTCCCACGAGGGGCGGCTAGTGCTCCGGGACGCCGTCCAACCGGACGCAGCAGGCCCCGGGACGTGGCGCGAGCCGGGCCAGCAGGTCGGTGCGTCCGGCGGCGTCGATCATGCCGGCGAGGAACGCATGGTTGAGCCCGCACACCAGGGCGGTCTGCCGGGTGGCCAGGGCGTGGAACGGGCAGTTGCGCAGCAGCACCTGGTCACCGAGCGCCTCGGGCTCGAAGCCGAGGCCGGCGAGCACGGCGACGAGGTCCTCGCCGGTGTCGCGTACCCGTGCTCCGACGTCCCGGCCGCGTTGCCAGGCATGGCGCCGCGCCGCCGCGGGGGCGTCGTGCGGGTCGTCGGCGACCGCGTCGGCGAGGATCTCGGCGATGAGCTCGTAACGCCGCTCGGGAACGGTGATCGCCACGCCGTCGCCGGCCGCCTCGTAGACCTTCGGCGTCCGGCCGCGGCCCCGGGGCTGGTCGGCCGGCGACTGGTAGGTGGCCCGCAGCAGCCCCGACTCGACGAGCTTGTCGAGGTGGAACGCGGTGAGGTTGCGGGACATGCCGTGCGCCTCGGCCGCCTCCTCGCGGGTGACCGGGTGACCGGCCCGGCACACGTAGTCGTACAGCGCCCGTCGGGACCGGTCGACGAGCGCGGCCATCGCGCTCCAGCGCTCCCCCGTGCTCATGGCCGAGAGGTTATCACCAATCAGGGCTATTGAAATTCCGGAGGCGGTGGGGCAGCATGATCGCTATCACCAATCAGCGTTGGTTAAAATCCCCCGGGGGGCCTGAGTGAGTGTCAGCGCGCTACGAGTGCAGCAGCAGCGTCCCCGCCGCGACCCGGCAGCCGCCGAACGGGCGGCGGCGGACTTCCTGGCCGCGCTCGGGATGGACCTCTCCGCCGAAGGGCTCGCCGACACCCCGGGCCGGATGGCCCGCGCCTACGCCGAACTGCTCACCCCGCGCGAGTTCCAGCTGACCACCTTCGACAACGACGAGGGCTACGACGAGCTGGTGCTGGCCCGGGCCATCCCGATCCGGTCGGTCTGCGAACACCACCTGCTGCCGTTCGTCGGCGTCGCGCACGTCGGCTACCTGCCCGGCGAGCGGATCCTGGGGCTGTCCAAACTGGCCCGGGTGGTGGAACTGTTCGCCCGCGGCCCGCAGGTCCAGGAGCGCCTGACCAAGCAGATCGCCGACTGGCTGACCAGCCACCTGCGGCCGCGCGGGGTCGGCGTGGTCGTCGAGGCGGAACACCTGTGCATGACGCTGCGCGGCGTCCAGGCCGTCGGCAGCAGCACCATCACCTCCACCCTGCTCGGCACCCTGCGCGACGACCACCGCTCGCGCGCTGAGTTCTTCACCCTGGCCGGGGTCGGCCCACGCTGACCGACGCATTCCGAAAGGAGCTGGACCGATGTCGAAGACCGGCACGTTCGTGATCGTGGGCGCCGGGCTCGCCGGCGCGCGGGCCGCGCAGACGCTGCGGGAGGAGGGCTTCGACGGCGGCATCGTCGTGATCGGCGACGAGCCCGAGCGACCGTACGAGCGGCCACCCCTGTCCAAGGGCCTGCTGACCGGCGATGCCGAACCCGACAGCGTGTTCGTGCACGACGCCGGGTGGTACGCCGAGCACGACGTCGACCTGCGCACCGCCGTCAGCGTCAAGGCGGTCGACCGGTCCGCCGGGGAGGTCCGGCTCGCCGACGGCCAGCACGTCCGGTACGACAAGCTGCTGCTGGCCACCGGCGCCACGCCCCGCGACCTGTCGGCACCCGGCGTCCACCTGGACGGGGTGCTGCGGCTGCGTACCCTTGCCGACAGCCGCCGGATCGGCGCGGCGCTGGTCGACGGCGCGCACGTCGTGATCATCGGCGCGGGGTGGATCGGCCTGGAGGTCGCCGCGGCCGCCCGGCTGCGCGGCGCCACCGTCGACGTCGTCGAGACGGCCGCGCTGCCGTTGCGCCGGGCGCTGGGCGACGAGATCGCCCGGGTGTTCGCCAACCTGCACCGGGACCACGGCGTCACCTTCCACTTCGACACCGAGGTCCGTGAGATCCGCGGCACCGGTCGCGTCTCCTCGGTCCTGCTTGCCGACGGCACCGAGTTGCCCGCCGACGCCGTGGTGGTGGCCGTGGGCGTGCGGCCGAACACCGAGCTGGCGACCGCGGCGGGCCTCACCGTCGAGAACGGGATCGTCGTCGACGCGTCCCTGCGCACCGCCGACGCGGACATCCACGCCGCCGGTGACGTCGCCAACGCCTACCATCCCGTGCTGCGCCGGCGCCTGCGCGTCGAGCACTGGGCCAACGCCCTCCACGGCGGCGCCGCGGCGGCCCGCGCCATGCTGGGACAGGCGGTCAGCTACGACGACCTGCCCTACTTCTACACCGACCAGTACGACCTGGGCATGGAGTACGTCGGACACGCCCCGCCCGGGGCGTTCGACCGCGTCGTCGTCCGGGGCGACGCCGCCAAGCGCGAGTTCATCGCCTTCTGGACCGCCGGCGGTCGGGTGCTCGCCGGCATGAACGTCAACGTGTGGGACGTCGTCCCGTCGATCCGACGGCTCGTCGCGGCCGCCGATCCGGTCGACCTCGCCCGGCTGGCCGACCCCGACGTCCCACTCGACGAGCTGGCGCCGCCCTCGACACCCGGGACGCAGCTCGGATAGGCGGCGGCGCTCGCGGCGCGACAGGCCGACGCGCCGGCCGGCCGGCTGCCTCACCAGGCAACCGGTCGCCGGCATCCCTGCTCCTCCTCGAGCGGGCGTGCTACGAGCCGGGGCGCCGCCCGCCACCGGCACCCACCGGTTCGATCGCCTGCCGGAACTCCTTCGGAAGCTGGGCCATCGCGTCCTCGAACTCGTCGCGGGTGACAGCCTCACGGAGCGTGGTGAGCACCGCGCCGACTGCGGCATCGGCGAGCGCACGGTCGACGTCCTGGCGATCCGCCACCCGCTGCACGAAATCGTCGAACCCGAGCGACGCCTTGATCTGGTCCTGTCTACGCGGTTTGCGCAGGCAGTCGTCGAGCCCGTCGGGAAGCTGATAGGCAAGGTCCTCGGCCTGGCCGGCGCTGATCCGATCTGCCAATGCCTCCAACGTCGCGCGGGTGACTGTCGCCGCCTGATCGGTGGACACCTTTGCCCGCGTGGCCACTGCGTTGATGAAGTCCTGGTATTCCACCTGATTCCTCCCCGTCGGATCGCCGTCGAATCACCAGTTTGCGAGCCGCTTCGGTACGCCTTGCCCACATCCTCCTGCAGCGGTGGGTGACCCTGCCTCATCCCGATCGGGCGACCACAAGGACGCGCCACACGAGCGCCGCCGGGCACCGGCGCATCACGGAAGACCCAATCGCGCATATTCCGGTCATCTTCGGCGAAGAGGCCGTCTCCCGCAGATCGGTCTTCCGCACCCGCGCTTCTTGTAGTAAATCTTCTTGACGGTTGGCTGCTCCGTAGCTAAGTTTCAGGCATCCGGAGAGAGAGGTCATCGTCTATGAAGACCCGACTCGTCACCAGCACCGCCCTGGCAGCCACCTTCGCGACCACCCTCGCGCCGCTCCCCGTCCAGGCCTCCGTCGACGTTGTCCCCTCCGCGGGCGAGCACGGCTGGGTCACCTCGACGTTGCGGCACATGAGCCTGGAGCAGAAGGTCGGCCAACTCTTCGCCACCTATGTGTACGGCAGGGACGCCACCGAGCCCACGGCCGCCGACCGCGCTGCCAACCGGGCCGCCTTCGGCGTCGAGACTCCGGCCGAGGTGATCAACGAGTTCCACCTTGGCGCCGTCTGCTACTTCTCCTGGTCCCACAACCTCGACAGTCCCCGGCAGATCGCCACCCTCTCCAACGGGCTCCAACGGGCAGCCCTCGGCGACGGCAGCAAGGGCCGGGTACCGCTGCTCATCTCCACCGACCAGGAGCAGGGCGTGGTGCTACGGATGCCCGCCCCCGCCGCGCAGTTCCCCGGGGCGATGGCCCTGGGCGCCGGCCGTTCACCGGCGGCCGCGGAGACGGCGGCGCAGGTCACCGGGCGGGAGTTGCGTGCGGTCGGCATCAACCAGCCGTACGCGCCGATCGCCGACACCAACATCAACCCGGCGAACCCGGTGATCGGCGTACGGTCCTTCGGCGCCGATCCCACCCTGGTGGGCGAGCTCACCGCGGCCCAGGTCACCGGGTTCCAGGACGGCGCCGGGGTGACCGCGGTCGCCAAGCACTTCCCCGGCCACGGCGACACCGGCACCGACAGCCACACCAACCTGCCGGTGATCACCCACAGCCGCGAGGAGTGGGAGCGGACCGACGCGCCGCCGTTCCGGCGGGCGATCAGCGCGGGCGTGGAAACGATCATGACCGCCCACATCCTGGTGCCCGCGCTGGACGCCTCCGGTGACCCGGCGACGTTGTCGCCGACGATCCTCACCGGCGTGCTCCGGGGCGAGCTCGGCTTCCGCGGCGTCATCGTCACCGACGCGCTCAACATGGCGGGCGTGCGGCAGAAGTACGGTGACGACCGGGTGCCCGTGCTGGCGTTGAAGGCCGGCGCCGACCAACTCCTGATGCCGCCGGACCTGCGGCTGGCCCGGGACGCCGTGCTGCGGGCCGTCGCCACCGGCGAGCTGACCGAGCGGCGCATCGACGAGTCGGTCGGGCGGATCCTCGCCCTGAAGTACCGGCAGGGCCTGGCCGGGTCGCCGATGGTCGACGTCGAGGAGGCGGTACGCAGGGTCGGGGCGCCGCAACACCTGGCCGCCGTTGCCCAGGTCACCGACCTGACCCTCACGGCGGTCCGCAACGACGCCGGGCTGTTGCCGCTGGCCCGCGCGGACCGGTCGGTGCTGGTCACCGGTTGGGACAACGCCGCCTTCGCCCCGATCGCCACGGTCACCGCCGGGTTCACCGCCCGAGGCGCCCGAGCTACCGCCCGGCCCGCGACCCTCCCATCCGACCAGGTGATCTCCGCGACGGCCGCCACGGCGGCCCAGCACGATCTCACCGTCGTGCTGGTGAACAAGGCGTGGGACACCACGGTCACCGACCCGCGGGCCAGCCAGCAACGGCTCGTCGCGGCGCTGCTCAGCACCGGCAAACCCGTCGTCGTGGTGGCCGTCCGGGACCCGTACGACATCGCGTACCTGCCGGGCGTGACCACCTACCTGGCGACCTATTCGTACACCCAGGCGGCGATGGATGCTCTCGTCCGCGCGCTGCACGGCGAGCTGTCCCCCCACGGACGGCTGCCGGTCACGATTCCCGCCGCCGACGGCGGGGACGCGGAGCTGTACCCGTACGGCCACGGCCTGACCTGGTAGGAGGGACGATGAAGCAGAGTGTCCTCGGCACCCGGCCGCTCCGAACCGTCGCGCTCGGCCTGGCCGCGACCGTTCTGGTCACGGCGGTGCCGCCGGGGCCGGCGGCCGCCGGCGCGCAGCCGCCGGCGGAATCCGGACCGCCGGCCGTCAGCCCCGCAGACATCCAGTTCCGGCACGACACGCTGCGGCCCGGCGACGCGCGCGAGGTCGGCCTGCTCCCCGAGCAGGTGGATCGCCTGCCCGCCGACCTGGCGGCATACCTGGTGCCGACGCCCGACCACCCCGGCTACCCCACGTACGCGGGCGCCGTGGCTCTGGCGGGCAAGGACGGCGTGATCGTCCAGCACGCCGCGGTGGGAACGGCGGTGCGGTACGCCGCCGTCGGACCACCGCCCGGGCTGGCCGGGGTGGAACTCCCCGCCGACCAGCAGGTCCCGACGCGGCCGGACACCATCTTCGACCTGGCGTCGGTCTCGAAGTTGTTCACCACCATCGTCACCATGCAGCAGGTCGAGCGGGGGCGGGTGGACCTGGACGCCCCGGTCGCCCGCTACGTCCCGGAGTTCGCGGCCGGCGGCAAGGAGACGGTCACCGTACGGATGCTGCTCACCCACACCTCCGGTCTGCCTGCCTTCACGCCCCTGTGGAGCAGGTACCCGACGCCGGCCGAGCGGTTCGCCGCCGCGCTGGCCACGCCCCTGGCGGCCCCGCCCGGCACCCGCTACGTCTACTCGGACCTCGGCCTGATCTCGCTCGGCGTACTGCTGGAACGGGTGACCGGGCGAGGGCTGGCCGAGCTGGTCCGCGACGGCGTCACCGGGCCGTTGGGCATGACCGACACCGGCTACAACCCGGCCCCCGAGCTGCGCTCGCGGATCGCCGCGACCGAGTACCAGGCGTACGCCGGGCGGGGCATGGTCTGGGGCGAGGTGCACGACGAGAACGCCTGGTCCCTCGGCGGGGTGGCCGGGCACGCCGGCATCTTCTCCACCGCGGCGGACCTGGCCGTGCTCTGCCAGTCACTGCTCAACGGCGGCGAGTACCGCGGGCACCGGATCCTGCGGGCGGACACCGTGCGGGCGATGCTGGTCAACTACAACGCGCCGCTCGAACAGGCCTACCCGGAGAGCGACCGCGGGCTGGGCTTCGAGCTCAACAAGCACTGGTACATGATGGGGCTCTCCTCCCCCGTGACGTTCGGTCATACCGGCTTCACCGGCACGTCGATCGTCATCGACCCGCTCTCCCACTCCTTCCTGATCCTGCTCAGCAACCGGGTGCACCCCGATCGCGGCTGGGGCAGCAACAACGTGGCCCGGCGGGCGGTCGCACGTGACCTCGCCGAGGCGATGCCGGTGCTTCCCCGGTCACGCGAAGCCTGGCGGGCCGACCCCCGCGACCTCGCGACGGTCACCCTCACCGCCCCGCTGCGCCGCGCGGCGCACGGCGGAAAGGCGAGCTTCCTGCTCTGGTACGACACCGAGCCGCGCTATGACAGCGCCCGGCTCGAGGTCTCCACGGACGGCGGTTCGACCTGGGCACCGGCACGGATGCTGCTGCAGCACGGCAACCAGCGGTGGACCAGCGACGGCACGGTCACCGGCTACGGCGGCCGGGTCTGGTGGACGGCCTCGGTGGAGCTGCCCGACCAGGCGACCCACCTGCGCTGGAGCAGCACCACCGACGGCTCCAGCCAGGGCCGCGGCGTCTACGTCGACCAGATCAGCGCCACGGACCGGGACGGGCTGCTCTTCCACAGCGAGGGCGCCGACGCCGCACGACTCGTCGCCGACGGGTGGTCCCCCGCCCGCAGCTGACCGCGTCCGAGGTGGCCGGCGGATCCGGGTGCCGCCACGAGCAAGCCGAGCTGGGCCCCGGTTAGGGTCGGGCATTAGCCGGAGGCGTTGACCCTTTCTCAGGGAGTTTCTTGGATGAGCACGAGTCCGTCATCGGGGCCCGCCCTTCCCTCCGGCGCACCTGTCGGCGATGCGGGGCCGGCGGTGGCGCCGGTTCCCCGGGCCGGCACGACACCGCCGGTCTGCCGTAGCGGAAGGCGCGCCACGACGTACGCGCACCGCGGATCGTCCGGGATGGCGCCGGAGAACACCGCGGCCGCCTTCGAGCTCGCGATCGCCGAGGGCGCCGACTACGTCGAGACCGACGTGCAACTCAGCGCCGACGGGGAACTGGTGATCATCCACGATGTGACGCTCGCCCGCACCACCGACGCCCGGCTGGCGTTTGCCGACCGCGCACCCTGGAACGTGCAGGCCTTCACCCTCGCCGAACTGAAGAAGCTCGACGCCGGGGGATGGTACGAGGGCGAATTCACCGGCCAGCACATCCTCACCTTCGACGAACTGCTCGACCTGCTCGGGGGCCGGGTCGGCCTGAACCTTGAGCTGAAGTCACCCGCGGTGAATCCCGGGCTGGCGCAGGCGGTCGCCGCTCGGCTGCGCCGGCGGCCCGACTGGATCGAGCCGGGCGCCCGCCCGCAGCCGCTGATCGTCGGGTCCTTCGATGAGCAGGCCCTCCGGGACTTCCACACGCAACTGCCCGAGGTCCCGGTCTCGCTGATCACCTACGACGTGCCGGCGGGCGGGATGCTGACGGACCTCGCCGGGTGGATCTTCTCGCTCAACCCGGACATCCGCCGGCTGCGGCCCGAGGACGCGGGCCGCGTCACCGAGGCGGGTATGGCCCTGGTGCCGTGGACGGTCGACTCGCCCGAGCTCTGGCGGTGGGCCCTGGACCTCGGCGTCGGCGGCATGATCACCAACTACCCGCACGCCCTGCGGGACATGCTGCACGGCCGCGACCGGGTGCCCGGTGCGGCGGGCGTGGTCATCGACGACGTCAGGTACCGCTCCCCCGGCGACGGAGCGCGGTGGACCGGCGAGCACGTCGTCCTGCGCAACGTCTCCGACCAGCCGGTGGACGTGGGCGGCTGGTACCTGCGTAACCAGGCGTCCGACCGGATCGTGGTGGGCGACGGCTACGTCATCCCAGCGGGAGGGCTGCTGCGGGTGCACACCGGCCCGGGCGACAACGACGCGACCACCTACCACAACGGGCGCACCACGGCGGTCTGGAACAGCAGAAACGGCGATTCCGCCGGGTTGCACCGCGCCGACGGCACGATTGTCGACCTGTACGCCTACATCATCTGAGCCGACCGACGCGCCGGGGCCCCCGCGCCTCGACGAAGCGGGGCCGGCTCCATCGAGCCGGCCCCGCTTGCCGAGATGTCTCGTCGGTGGTCAGCTGACGGACTTGTTGTAACTGTCGATCGCGGCCTGCACACTGGCCGCGGCGTCCTTCATGGCCTGGTCGGCCGGCTTGCTACCGACGATCGCCGCCTCCAGGCCGTCCTCGGACGCCTTGCGGGCCTGCGGCATCACGCCGAGCAGGCAGCCGGCCGACGCGACCGACGGCGGCAGCGCGTGCAGCTGGTCCACGGCGGTCTTGAACTGCGGGTACTGCGCCACCCAGTCCTTGTCGATCTGCTCGTCGAGCGCCTTGGCGTTGACCGGCACGTACCCGGTGCCGGTGTGCCACTTGGCCTGCTGGGCCGGGGTCACGGCGAACTTCACGAACTCCCAGGCGGCCCGCTTCTCCTTGTCGCTGTGCCCGGCGCCGTTGATCCACAGCGAGGCGCCGCCGATGATCGGCCCGCCCGTCGCCGAGCTGCTCGCCTTCGGGTACGGCGCGGTGAGCACGGTGAACTTGCCCTTGGCCGCGTCGATGTAGCCGCGCATGGCGCCCGTGGACTCCAGGTGCATCGCCACCGTGCCGGCCTTGAAGGCAGCCTGGGCGTCGTCGGTCTTGCGGCCGGTGTTCGTGGCGTAGCCGCCCTTCACGAGGTCCGCCCACCACTGCGCGACGCGCACGCCGGTCTCCTGGTCGAACTGCACCTTCGTGGCGAGGCCCTTGCGGCCGTTGCCGTTGTCGCAGTACTCCTTGCCGTCGGTGGCGATCAACTGCTCCACCAGCCAGCCGTAGATGGCGGCGCCGAAGCCGTACTGGACGGTCTTGCCGCCCGCGTCCTTGACCGTCAGCTTCTTCGCCATCTCCCCGATCTCGTCGAGGTTCTGCGGCGGCTTCGTCGGGTCGAGGCCGGCCTTTACGAAGGCCTCCTTGTTCAGGTACAGCAGCGGGGTCGACGTGTTGAACGGCATCGACTGGAGCTTGCCGTCGATCGAGTAGTAGTTGGCGATGTTCGGTTCGATGTCGCCCGCGTTGAACTTGTCCTTGTCGATGAACTTGTACATCGGCACGGTCTGCTTGGAGTCGACCATGAAGCGCGAGCCGATGTCGTAGATCTGCACCAGCGCGGGGGTGTTCTTCTGCTGCACCGAGGCCTTGTACTTGGCGATCGTCTCGTCGTAGTTGCCCTGGTAGATGGCCTTGACCTCGACCTTGCCACCGCTCTGGGCGTTGAAGTCGGCGACCAGCTTGTCGATCGCTGCGGCGTTGGCGCCCTTCATCCCGTGCCAGAACTCGATGGTGGTCTTGTCGGTGGCCTTCTCGAGCACCTCCGCGCCGGGCGCTTCGAGCGCGTCCTTGCCGGAGTCGGTGCCGGACCCGGAACCGCCGCAGGCCGTCAGCGCGGCGGCGGCTACCAGGGCGACGAATGCCGTCATGCTCCGGCGGAGCCTAGGTTGTCTCACGGGGTTCTCCTCTTTGAGAGTTAACGCAGTGCCCCGGCGGTGAGGCCGCGGACGATGAAGCGCTGGCCGAAGAGCACGACAGCCAGGGTGGGCAGGAGGGACAGCGCGACGCCGGCGAGGACGAGGCCCGGCTGCGCCACCTCGGCGTCGTTGAGCTGGGAGATGCCGATCTGCAGCGTCTGGAACCTTGAGTCGCGGATCAGGATCAACGGCCAGAAGTACTGGTTCCACGCCGAGAGGAAGACGTAGACCCCGACCGCCGCGATCGACGGCTTGGACAGGGGCACGATGACCCGCCACAGCAGGCGCCAGTGACCGCACCCGTCGATCACCGCGGCGTCCCGCAACTCGGTGGGAAACTGCAGGAACGCCTGACGCAGCAGGAACGTGCCGAACGCCGAGGCGAGGAAGGGCAGCACGAGACCGAGGTAGGTCATCCCGCCCCGCGCCAGCCCCCAGCCGGAGATGGCCAGGTAGTTGGGGATGATGATCGCTTCCCACGGCACCATGAGGGTGGCGAGGAACAGCGCGAAGGTCACCGCCTTCGCCGGCAGGCGAAGGAACGCGAAGGCGTACGCGGCCAGGATGCTGGTGACGATCTGGGCCACCGTGATGGCTCCGGCCTGGACGGCGGAGTTGACGTAGAAGCGACCGAGCGGCACCGAGCGGAAGACGTCGCTGATGTTCTGCCAGTGCAGCTGGTGAGGCACCAGCGCGGGCGGGTAGGTCGCCAGGTCACCGGGGCCCATCACGGCGCCGACGAAGCCGTAGTAGATGGGGAACAGGACCGGGATCGCGGCCAGGCCGAGCACGACGTAGACGGCGAGCTTGCCGAGACTGAACTTTTTCATCGGTAGTGGACCCGCCGCTCGAGGATGCCGAACTGGACGGCCGTGCAGCCGAGCATGACGACCAGCAGCACGACGGCCTGGGCGCTGGCTGATCCGAAGTCGGAGGACCCGAAGGCGAACGCCTTCTCGTAGATCGAGTAGACCAGTGTCGTCGTGGCCTGGTCCGGGCCGCCCTTGGTCAGGATGTGGATCTGTCCGAAGCTCTGCAACGCGTGGATCGTGGACACCACGACGAGGAAGAACAGCTGTGGAGAAAGCAGCGGCACGGTGATCCGGGACGCCAGACGCCAGCCGGTCGCGCCGTCCAGCCGCGCCGCCTCGACCACCTCGGGCGAGATCGCCGCGACGCCGGCGGAGAGCACGAGGACGTTGTAACCGAAGTTCATCCACACCGTCGCGGCGCAGACGGCGGGCAGCGCGATCGACGGGTCGGTGAGCCAGTTGACCCGGTCGATCCCGAGGGATCCGAGCAGGCCGTTCGCCACACCGATCGCCGGGTTGTAGATGACGGCGAAGACGACCGACGCGGTGGCCACCGAGAAGGCGAACGGCAGCGCGAACGCGGTGCGCAGCACCCGTACGCCGCGGATGCGCGCCTCCAGCAGCAGCACCACGAAGAGCGCACCCAGGACGGCCGGCACCACCGAGAACAGCGTGAACAGGCCCGTCGTGGCGAGCACCTTGCCGAAGTCGGCGGACAGCATCTCCCGGTAGTGCTCCGCACCCACGTACACCGACGGGGCGCCGAAGAGGTCGTTGCCGTGCACGGACAGGTACAGGGTGCGCCCCAGCGGCCAGAATACGAACAGCGCGAAGACGACGACCGACGGCAGCAGCAGCAGCCATCCGAGACCGGATTCGGTGAAGCGCGCGGGCTCCCTTCGTCGGACGGTGGAGCGTGTGGACTCTGTGGTCGGCGCGCGGTCATCCGGTGGGGCGCTGACGGTAGGCGGGGGCGGCACGGCAGCACAGTACCAACGGCACAGACCGAAAGAAATCCTTCGGCGCGGGACCCGGAGCTGGAAGTTCCTTCCAGTGGTGGGTGGCTTCCCCTACCGCGGGCTCTGTGGATCCGGGGCAGCGCCGACACCGAGCCGGATGCCATAGTGCCGCCATGAAGGCAGACCTGCGCAGTTACTTGACGGGCGGCCGCGACGCGCTGCTGTGGAAGCTCGACGGGCTCAGCGAATACGATATTCGGCGCCCGCTGACCCGGACCGCCACCAACCTGCTCGGTCTGGTCAAACACTCGGCGGCCATGGAGACCCTCTACTTCGGCGTCGTGTTCGGCCGGCCGTTCGAGCAGGAACTGCCGTACGTCGGCGACGGAGCGGAGACCAATGCCGACATGTGGGCGACCGCGGACGAGAGCCGCGAGGAGATCGTCGACCTGTACCGTCGCGCGATCGCCCACGCCGACACCACCATCGAAGCCCTTGCACTGGACGATGTCGGCCGCGTGCCGTGGTGGGGCGATGCAGCGGTCACGTTGCACCACGTCCTGATCCACGTCATCGCGGAAACGCAACGGCACGCGGGCCACGCTGACATCGTGCGGGAACTCATCGACGGCGCGGCCGGGCTGCTGCCCAGGAACGACAACCTGCCCCCCGCCGACGAGTCATGGTGGCTGGACTACCGCCAGCGAGTGGAGCAGGCCGCCCTCGACGCCAGCAAACGCAGCAACTAGTTTCCTCCCTCGTCGTGCGGGACGGTGACAGTGACGGTGCAGCCGACCGGCCGGCCGACCTCGTCGTGACCGGCATACGTGAGGTGGTAGACCCGGTCCCCGCCGTTCCCGGCCCGTTCGGCCCGCAGCTTGCCGCTCGTGTCCGGTGCGCCGGTGGCGAAGTCGCTGACGTCCGCGGCGTCGCCCCCGGTCACGCCGGTCAGGGTGAACGCGTTCGGGCCGAGCACACCGTCGTGCAGATCCACGGTCACGTCGACGTCGACCAGCTCGTGGTTCGGCGGCCACAGGACCGGCCGGTCCGCAGCGCAGTCCAGTTTCCGTACCGGCAACGGGTTCGCCAGGGTGGCGGTGGCGTGCCCGATGGTCGCGGTCAGCCGGCCGCCGGCCTCGTAGTACATGTGCGCGGTGAGCCCGTCGAAGTAGAACGTCGGCGCGGCCGAGCGGCCGAGGTCGGGCGCGCCCGACATGGAGTCGTGCACGATGCCGAGGTGGATCTCCTGGTCGAAGTCCTCCCCGACGTCCACCGCGTGCATGTTGCCGTCGGCGGCGTGGTAGATCACGAGGTTCCGGCCGTTCCAGCGCAGGAAGAACGGTCCGGACGCGTTCGGGCCCTCGATGCCCTGCGGGGTCACGATCGGTTCGGACTGCATGGTCCAGTTGCGCGCGTCGTTGGAGACCGCCCAGCGGATCCGGCGGGACACCGGCCCGGTGGGGCCGGGCGCCCCACCCGTGGGATTGTCCATGAAGAGCATCAGGTAGCGCGTGCCCAGGCGGGGCACGGACTGCTCGAACACCCGGGCGTAGGAGGTCTCGCCGCCGGTCGTCTCGTTGCGGCTGACCGCGGTGCCGCCGTAGCTGAAGTGGATGCCGTCGTCGGAGGTCGCGTACCGGGTGATCGGGTTTTCGCCGTGGAAGTAGAGGAAGAGCTTCCGCTCGCCCTCGATCCACACCGCGTGCGGTGAGGAGATGTGGCTGACCGTGGAGTAGTGGGGCAGCCAGGTGTTGCTGATCAGCGGGTTGGCGTCGTACTCGGTCCACGGACCGTTGATCGAGTCGGAGTACGCGAGGGCGATCCCGCCGGGCCGCTCGTGCGGCGCGTAGTACAGGTAGTAGGTGCCGAGCGGGTTGGGGAAGTAGTCGGCGGCACGGATGACGCTCGGGAAGATGAACTCGTTCGTCGGGTTGTAGGCGAGCGTGCTCTTGTCGAACGCGGTGCCCTGGTAGGTGAACTGGGGGAAGTCAAGGCCGGGATCGGCGGCGGCCGGTGCGGCGCCGGCCATGGCGGCGACGAGCAGGCCGGCACTGGCGGTCGCCAGGACAGTCCGGCGGGACGACGGGGCGGATGGTCTCGTCATGCGGCTTCCTCTTCTGTCGGTTCGATCGACGACACGAGCGGCACGGAGTGACGCTCCGTAAGAACACAGGGGACATCGGCCGGCGAGCGACCCGTGGCGCTGCCGGGGCTAATACGTATTAGCATCTATGTTTCTCGAATGTTGCGCGTCCGTCGGCGCTCCTGTCAAGAGGTGGCCCGGCGCCCCGTCGATTCCGAAGGGTCCGATGGGGACTCGACGGCTAATGCGCATTACTCCAGCGGGTTCATCGCGACGAAACCTTTCGTCCACCCCTTGACACACACCGGTCCACCCGCCAGGCTCCATCCCAACACCGAGCGCTAATACGCATTAGCCGCACCGGAAGGACCCGCCGTGACCGCTCCCCCCAGACGTGTCACCCAACGTGACATCGCCCGGATGGCAGGTGTCAGTCAGGCGACCGTGTCGCTGGTGCTCAACAACCGGACCGACGCCGAGGTCCGCATCGCCCCGGAGACCCGGGACCGGGTGTTGCGGGTCATCGCCGAGACCGGCTACGCCGCCGACCCCGTGGCGCGCCGCCTCGCCTCGCGGTTCAACCGGATCATCGGCGTCTTCACGTACGAGCCCGCCTTCCCCAGCGGCAGCCGGGACTTCTTCCACCCGTTCCTGCTCGGCATCGAGGAGTACGCCGAGCGGGTCGGCTGCGACCTGCTGCTGTTCACCAGCGCACCGGTGGTGGACGGCCGGCGACGCATCTTCCACCAGGACAACCGGCTGCGCCTGGCCGACGGGTGCCTCCTGCTCGGGCGCGAGATCCCCGGCGCGGAGCTGCACCGGCTCAACGGGGACGGATACCCGTACGTCGCCGTCGGGCGCCGCGACGACGCCGGCGGGCCGGTCCCCTACGTCGGCGCCGACTACGGCACGGCGGTGGCCCGGCTCGTCGAGACGGCGCTGCGGCGCGGTCACCGCCGCCTGACGTACGTGGGGATGGGCATGACCGCCGAGTCCTCGCAGGACCGGCGCCAGGGTTTCGTCGCCGCCGCGACCACCGCGGAGAGCGCCCGCCAGGTGTCCGCGGTGCCCGGGGCGGCCGATGCGACCCTCGACGACCTGCGCGCCGACGGCAGCACGGTGGCCTTCGTGGAGGACTTCGCCACGGCGGTGGCACTGGAGTCGGCCGCCCGCCGGCGCGGCCTGACCGTGCCCGGCGACCTGTCGATCGTGACCCTCGGCGACCCGACGGCCCCGGTCCCCACCGACATCGCGTTCACCGGGTTCCGCATTCCCCGCGAGGAGATGGGCCGGCAGTCGGTGGAGGTGCTGACGGGGGTCATCGACGGCAGCGCGGGCGGCCTCCAGCAGCGACTTCTCCCCTGCGAACTCGTCGAGGGCAGCACCCTCGGCACCCCTGATCCGGCGGTCGACCGACGCTGAGCGGTCGGCCGCGCAACTGGAAGGAAGCAAGTGGTCATCATGCGTGCGGACGTCCTCGTCGTCGGGGGCGGACTGGGCGGTGTCGCCGCGGCGCTCGCCGCGGCCCGGGCCGGCCGGTCCGTCATCCTGACCGAGGAGTTCGACTGGCTCGGCGGGCAGCTCACCAGCCAGGCCGTCCCGCCGGACGAGCACTCCTGGATCGAACAGTTCGGCGCCACCGCCAGCTACCGGGAGCTGCGCAACGGCATCCGCGACTACTACCGTCGCCACTTCCCGTTGACCGAGCGGTCCCGGGCCTGGACCGACCTCAATCCCGGTGCGGGCTGGGTGAGCCGGCTCTGCCACGAGCCGCGGGTGGCCGTCGCCGTCCTGGAACAGATGCTCGCCCCGTACCGCGGTTCGGGCCGGCTGCGGGTGCTGCAGCCGTACCGGCCGGTCGCCGCGGAGGCCGACGGCGACCGGGTGACCGGTGTGACGCTGGCGCACCGCGACCGGGACGAGCGGATCGACGTGGTGGCGCCGTACGTCCTGGACGCCACCGAGACCGGCGAGCTGCTGCCGCTGACGGGCACCGAGTACGTCACCGGGTTCGAGTCGCAGGCGGAGACCGGTGAGCCGAGCGCCCCGGCCGAGGCCCAGCCGATGAACATGCAGGCGGTTTCCGTCTGCTTCGCCATCGACCACGTCGACGGCGACCACACCATCGACCGCCCCGCCGGATACGACTTCTGGCGCGACTACAAGCCCGACTTCTGGGGTGACCGGCTGCTGTCCTGGAAGTCGCCGCACCCGCGCACGCTGGAGATCGTCGAGCGCAGCTTCACCCCCAACCCGGACGACGACCCGTTGAGCGTCAACGCCGACCAACGCGTCAACCCCGGCGACGGCAACCTGTGGACGTTCCGGCGGATCGCCGCGCGGCGTAACTTCACCGACGGCGCGTACGGCAGCGACATCACGCTGGTCAACTGGCCGATGATCGACTACTTCGAGGGTCCGGTCATCGACGTGCCGAACGCGTCGTGGCACCTGGCCAAGGCCCGCGAGCTGTCGTATTCGGTGCTCTACTGGCTGCAGACGGAGGCGCCCCGGCCGGACGGCGGCACGGGCTTCCCCGGCCTGCGGCTGCGCGGCGACGTGACCGGCAGCTCCGACGGCCTGGCCCAGGCCCCGTACATCCGCGAGTCCCGCCGGATCCGGGCCGAGTACACCGTCGCCGAGCAGGACCTGTCCCTGGCGGTGCGGGGCGACCACGGCGCGGTCAGCTACCCGGACGCGGTGGGCGTGGGCATGTACCGGATCGACCTGCACCCGTCGACCGGTGGCGACAACTACATCGACGTCGGCTCCTGCCCGTTCGAGATCCCGCTCGGGGCGCTGATCCCGCGGCGGATGGAGAACCTGCTGCCGGCCGGCAAGAACATCGGCACCACCCACGTCACCAACGGCAGCTACCGGCTGCACCCGGTCGAGTGGAACGTCGGCGAGGTCGCCGGCCTGCTCGCCGACTTCTGTCTGGCGCGGGGCGAGTCCCCGCGTGCGGTCCGCAACACCCCCCGTCTGCTGGCCGACTTCCAGGACCGCCTCACCGCGTCCGGCGTGGAACAGCGCTGGCCGCGGATCGCGGGCTACTGAACACACCCCCGGTGAGGAGAAGATTGTGAGAGCAGGAAAGGCCCTGCGCGGCGTCGCCGTGGCGCTGGCCGGCGCGCTCGCCCTGACCGCCTGCGGCGGCGGTGGCGACTCCGCCGACAGCGGCCCGGCGAAGCTGCGGATGACCGTCTGGTCGGCCAACGAGGCGCACCTCAAGCTGTTCAACGAGATCGCCGACGAGTACCGCAAGAGCCACCCGGACGTGGCCGAGATCAAGTTCGACCCGCTGCCGTTCGAGAACTACACCACCACCCTGACCACCCAGATCGCCGGCGGGAACGCGCCCGACCTCGCGTGGGTGTTCGAGAACTCCGCCCCCGACTTCGTCGCCTCGGGCGCGCTGCTGCCGCTGGACGACACGCTCAAGAAGGCCGAGGGTTACCAGTACGAGGACCTCTCCCCCGCCACCCTCAAGCTCTGGCAGAACGACGGGAAGCTGTACGCGTACCCCTTCTCCACCTCGCCGTTCGGGGTCTTCGTCAACACCGACATGGTCAAGAAGGCCGGGCAGAAGACCCCCGCCGAGCTGATCGCGGCCGGGCAGTGGACCTGGGACAACGCCCTGGCCACCGCCGCCGCGGCGGGGACGAAGTCCGGCAAGGCCGGGCTGGTCATCCGGGACTTCGACTACAAGGGCTGGGACAACCTGTCCACCTTCTGGACCGGGTGGGGCGCCCAGGCGTGGAGCGAGGACGGCAAGACCTGTGGCTTCAACAGCCCGGAGATGGTCGACGCCATGACCACCCTGCACAAGGCCACCTTCACCCAGAAGGCGCTGCCCGGCCCGGGCACGACGGCCGACTTCTTCGCCGGTGACTCGGCCATGACGATCACCCAGATCTCCCGCGCGTCGCTGCTGAAGGACGGCGGCTTCGGGTGGGACCTGGTGCCGCTGCCGGCCGGGCCGAAGGGGAACTACGCGGTGGTCGGCCAGGCCGGCATCGGGGTGATGAAGAAGAGCCCGCACGCCAAGCAGGCGGCCGACTTCCTGTCCTTCCTCACCAACCCCACGAACTCGGCGAAGCTCGCCCAGTTCTTCCCGCCGCCCCGGCAGTCGCAGCTGACCGCCGAGACGCTCGCCAAGACGAACCCGAAGCTCAAGCCGGAGCAGCTGCAGAAGGTCGTCATCGACGGCATCACCAACGGCGTGGTCAAGCCCAGCCACGCCGGCCAGGCCGAGCTGAGCCAGCAGGTCCGCGCCGGCCTCGACCCGCTGTGGCAGCCGAACGCGGACGTCAAGGCCGTGCTCGAGGGCGTCTGCGCCAAGATCCAGCCGCTGCTGGCGAAGTAAGGCAAACGATCATGACCCAGACGGACACCAGGGTGGGCCCGGCGACTGCCGGGCCCGCCCCGGGCCGGGCCCGGCCGTTCTGGACCACCCGCCGCCGGGACCAGCTCACCGGTTACCTGTTCATCGCCCCGCAACTGCTCGGCAGCGTCGTCTTCGTGCTCCTGCCGCTGATCCTCGTGGTCTGGTACAGCCTGCACGAGTGGAATGTGCTGGCCGGCACCTTCGACTTCGTCGGCACCGACAACTACCAGGCGCTCGCCGACGATCCCAACCTCGGCGCGGTGCTGCGCGCCACCGGGCTGTTCTCGGTCGGCCTGGTGGTGTTCAACCTCGGCCTGGCGTTGCTGCTGGCCGTCCTGCTCAACCAGCGGCTGCGGGGCACGATCCTGTTCCGCACGCTGTTCTTCTCCCCCGTGGTGGTCTCGCTGGTGGCCTGGACCATCGTGTGGGGCTTCCTGCTACAGGACAACGGCGGGCTGAACAGCCTGCTCGACACCGTCGGCATCGACGGGCCGAACTGGCTGCGCGGCGAGGGCACCGCGATGCTGTCGGTGATCGTCGTGCAGGTGTTCAAGAACGTCGGCCTGAACATGGTGCTGTTCCTGGCCGCCCTGCAGGGCGTGCCGGCCGAGCTGTACGAGGCCGCGCAGGTGGACGGGGCGAGCCGGCTGCGCCAGTTCTGGCGGATCACCGTGCCGCTGATCAGTCCGACGATCCTGCTGACCTCGATCATCACCGTGGTCGGGTCGCTGCAGGTCTTCGCGCAGATCGCGGTGCTCACCCAGGGCGGACCCGGCACCTCGACGACGGTGCTCGTCTACTACCTGTACCAGCAGGCCTTCCAGTTCCATCACTTCGGCTACGGCGCCACGCTGTCGATCGTGCTGTTCGCCATCGTGCTCGCCCTCACCGTGCTGCAGTGGCAGATGCGCAAGAGGTGGGTCTTCCATGAGTCGTGACCTGTCGCGGCGGACCAAGCTGGTGCTCTACGGGGTGCTGCTGGTCCTGGCGATCCCGTTCGTCTTCCCCACGTGGTGGATGGTCACCTCGTCGCTGAAGCCGGTGGCGGACATCTTCGCCTTCCCGCCGGACCTGCTGCCGACCAACCCGCGGCTCGACGCCTACCGGCGGGTGTTCGAGTTGCAGCCGTTCGGGCAGCAGTACCTGAACAGCCTCTACATCGCGCTGGTCGTCACGGTCGGCACCCTGGCCGTGTCGGCGCTGGCCGGGTACGCCTTCGCACGCATCCGGTTCCGCGGCCAGAACGTGTTGTTCCTGGTCGTCCTCGCGGGCCTGCTCATCCCCAGCGAGGTGACGATCGTGCCGCTGTTCCAGATGTTCTTCAAGCTCGGCCTGGTCAACACCCACTGGCCGCTGATCCTGGTGCCGATCTTCGGCGCGCCGAGCGTCCTGGCGACGTTCATCATGCGGCAGTTCTTCATCAGCCTCCCCGGTGAGCTGGAGGAGGCGGCCCGGGTCGACGGGCTCGGCCGGTTCGCCACCTTCTGGCGGATCGCCCTGCCCCTGTCGCGCCCGGCACTGGGCGCGGTGGCCATCTTCACGTTCCTGCACAGCTGGAACCTCTACCTGGAACCGATCGTGTTCCTCTCCTCGCCGGAGAAGTTCACCCTGCCCCAGGCGCTCACCCAGTTCGTCGACGCCTACGGCGGCCCGATGTGGGACGTGCAGCTGGCCGCGGCGTCGATGACCGCGCTGCCGGTCCTGGTGGTCTTCGTCATCGCGCAGAAGCAGTTCGTCGAGGGCCTCGCGCACACCGGCCTCAAGGGATGACCACACCGGCGCTCGGCATCGACATCGGCGGCACCAAGACGGCGGCCGCGCTGGTCGACCGGGGCGGGCGGGTGCTGGAGCGCCGCGAGGCGCCCACGCCGGCCCGGTCCGGACCCGAGGCGGTGCTGGACGCGGCCGCACGGCTGGCCACCGGCCTGCTCGGCGCGGCCGTCGGGCCGGTGGGGGTGGGCACCGCCGGCGCGGTCGACCCCACGACCGGCGGCATCCGGTACGCCACCGACAGCCTGCCCGGCTGGGCCGGCACCCCGGTCGCCGACGCGCTGGCCGCCCGGCTGGGTCGACCCGTGCGGGTCACCAACGACGTGAACGCCGCGGCGCTCGGCGAATGCTGGGCCGGCGCCGGACGGGACCGCGCTCACGTGCTGCTGGTGGCCGTCGGCACCGGGCTGGGCGGGGCGGTCGTCCGGAACGGCCGCGTCGAGGCCGGTGCCCGCGGCGCCGCCGGCGAGGTCGGGCACCTGCCGGCCCCGGGGGCCGAACGGCTGCGGTGCGGGTGCGGCCGGTACGGGCACCTGGAGGCGATCGCCTCCGGCAGCGGGCTCGCTGCCGCGTACGCCATCGAGACCGGAACCCCGGTCACGGGCCGGACTGTGGCGGACCGCGCGGCGGCCGGCGACGGGGTCGCCCGGCGGGTCGTGGACCGGGCCGGAGCCGTCCTCGGCGCGGCCCTGGCGGGGTTGGTGGCCCTGCTCGATCCCGACGCCGTCCTGGTGGCCGGAGGGGCGGCCGACACCCTGCTGCCCGCCGCGTCGGCCGCCTACGCGGCCGACCTGCCCGCGGGCTGGGCCGACGTTCCGCTGCTGCCCGCCGCGCTGGGCGCCGACGCGGTCCTGGTCGGCGCGGCCCGACTGGCCATGGACAGCCGCGACATCGAAAGGACCAGCCGATGAGCGTGCTCGACGACCTGGCCGGCGGGCTGGTGGTGTCCTGCCAACCGCTGCCCGACGACCCGGACGACCCGATGCGGGACCCGTACGTCCAGGCCCGGGTGGCGGCCGCGGTGGTGCGCGGCGGCGCCGTGGCGGTCCGGGTCAACGGACCGGACGACGTGCGAGCGGTACGCGCCGCCGTCGACGTGCCGGTGATCGGGCTGTACAAGCACGGCGCCGAGGACGTCTTCATCACCCCGACGGCGGCCCACGCGCTCGAGGTGGCGCTGGCCGGGGCGGACATCGTCGCGGTCGACGCCACCGACCGCCCCCGGCCGGACGGACGCACCTTCGCCGACACGGTCCGGGCGATCCGCGAACGGACCGACGCACTGGTCCTGGCCGACGTCTCCACCACGAGCGAGGGCGTCGCCGCCGTCGAGGCCGGCGCGGACGCCGTCGCCACCACATTGTCCGGCTACACCCCGGCCAGCCCACCGACTGACGGGCCCGACCTCGGGCTCGTGGCGCGACTCGTCGCACTGCTGTCCGTGCCGGTGATCGCCGAGGGGCGGTACCGCACCACGGAACAGATCGACCGGGCCTTCGAAGCGGGTGCGCACGCGGTGGTGATGGGCAACGCCGTCACCTCGCCGCTGTGGATCACCCGCCGGCTCGTGCCGGCCACCCCCCGCGCGGCGAGCGCCTCAACGAAGAGGAAGTGAGCATGAGAAGACGCACCCTCCTGGCCGCCGGCATGGCCGGGCTGACCACCGTGGCCGTCGGCCGACCCGCCTCCGCCGGGCCCGCCGACCGGCAGCTGACCGTGGCGCTGGTTCCGTTGGACGATCGGCCGGTCAACACCTACGCCCCGCAGATGACCGCGGCGAGCGCCGGCGCCCGGGTGCAGCTGCCGCCGCGGGAACTGCTCGGCCGCTTCTTCACCCCCGGCGACGGGGCCGCCATCGCCCGCTGGCTCGGCGCCACCGACGGGGTCGACGGGTACGTGATCTCGGTCAGCATGCTCGCCTACGGCGGCCTCATCGCCTCGCGTACCGCCGCACCGACCCTGGCCGCCGCCCTGGAGAACCTGGCCGCCATCCGGAACCTGCGCTCGACCCGGCCGGGCGCGGTGATCGAGGTGCACGACACCATCCAGCGCCTCGCCGTCACCAGCACGGGCACCGACCTCGACAAGTACCGCGACCGGCTGGTCAGCTGGGCGAAGCTCTACGACCAGGTGGTGAACCTCGGGCAGGAGGAGCTGCGGGCCCAGCTCGACGCCGTCCGGGCGCAGATCCCCGACCAGGTCGTCGAGGACTACCTCGCCGCGCGGGCCCGCAACCACCAGGTCAACCGGCTGATGGTCGAGTGGGTCGCCGACGGCACCATCAGCCACCTCGTGCTCTCCGAGGACGACACCGCGCCGGTCGGCCTGGCCCGGGCCGAGCGGGTGGAGCTGGAGGCGCTCGTCGCCCAACTCGGCGTCGGCGACCGGGTGGAGATCTTCCCCGGCGCCGACGAGGTCGACGCGCTGCTGGTGGCGCGGGTGATCGCGGCCGGCACCACGCCCACCTACCGGGTGGAGTACGCCGGCGTCTCCGGCGAGAACTGGACGGCCCAACTGGAGGGCATCCCGTTCGCGGAGAACATCCGCCGGCACGTGTCCGCCGTGGGAGGACGCGTCGTCAGCGGCGACGCGGACATCGTGCTCGCCGTGAACACCCCCTCGGCGGCGCCCGGGCAGCGGGCCTCCGACCTGGACGCCTTCGCCGGGCGGATCGGCGAGCTGCTGGCCGCCGGCACCCCGGTCATCGTGGTGGACCCGATCATCGTGAACAAGGCGGACCACGACCTGGTCGCGCGGATGGAGAGCGGCCTGGACCTCGCGGCGCTGCTGTCGTACTCGGGGTGGAACACCGGCGGCAACGCCCTCGGCCTGGCACTCGGGCACGGCACCGCCCGATGGGCGTACCTCCGCTCCTCCGGCAGCGGGTACGGCGTGCCCGACCTGCACGGGCCCGGCCAGGCGCACGCCGAGTACCTGCTCTACCGGTTCGTCAAGGACGACCCGTGGAAGAACATCGTCCAGGTCGAGGCGTACGCGCACGCGCGGGCGCAGGGCTGGGACCCGCTGGGGCTCACCCCCGCGCAGAAGACCTACTTCGACGGCTGGGTGCGCGATCGGCTGGTGCCGCTGACCGAGCGGTACTTCGCAGACCACTTCGCGGGGCACCGCGTCCTGCTGGGCCGGCGCGGCGCGAAGACGTTCACGGCGACCCTGACCGGCTTCGAGTCGGCCCGGGTCGAGCTGCCGTGGGACCGGCTCTTCGAGGTGATCCTGGAACCCCGGCTGCAGCTGTCCTGACCAGACGACGGTCGCGCCGGCGCTGACCTGCCGGCGCGACCGCGGTGCCGCCACCCGGGAGCGGACGGGCTCACGGCCTCGGACCTCAGTCCGTGAGGCGCAGCAGCGCCCGGCCGGGGAACGGCCGGCCGTTCTCCCGCTCCCAGGTGGCGAGGTGCCGGTTCTTCTCGGCGAGCGACGGCGCCAGGAAGTCGAAATAGCGGAGGATCACGTCGCGGGCCTCACCGACGGTGTAGGTCGTCCCGGACGGCACCGGCCCGAGGCTCTCCACGGTCACACCATCGGGCGTACAGCGCACGACGGCGGAATTGCCCTCGAACTTCTCGTACGCCGAACGCCCGGACGTCACGTCGTCGATGCACCGCAGCAGCTCCAGGCAGTCCGGGGCGTACGTCTGGATGTCGCTGACGAGCTGGGAGCCCAGGTCGCGGAAGTGCCCATCCGGCGTCTGCATGGAAGGCGCGCCGTACTGGTTCCGCTGAAACTCGATGCCGTCCTGCATGTCAGCCCGCACGCTCCCGAATCTGTCGCGGTCGGCCCTGCCCGTCCTCGCGGTCGATCCGCAGCTCCCGCTCGAGTTCGACGATGACGGCGCGCAGGTCGTCCAGCCGTTGGGTGAGCGCGATCCGGTCGAGCTCGTCGGGGATCCCGTCGCCGTCCTCGTCGTAGTCCGGTGCCAGCCGCTCGGTCATCTCCAGCCGGCGGGCCTCCTCCATGGAGTTGACGATGACCGCGATCAGGATGTTGAGCAGCAGGTTCACCGTGATCAGGACGAAGCTGACGTAGTAGACCAGGGTCCACGGCGACACCGCCATGCCCTGCTGGAGCAGATCCGGCAGCGTCTCCAGCGACAGCAGCACGAACAGGGTCAGCAGCGAGCGGCCGATGTCGCCGTACTGCTCCGGGTACCGCTCCCCGAAGATCAACCAGCCGGCCATGCCGTACACGTAGAGGGTGACCGCGGCCAGGGCGAGGAAGCCCGCGACACCGGGAAGGCTCCGCCACAGCGCCGCCACGATGGTGCGCAGCCCGGGTGAGAACCGCACCAGCCGCAGCACCCGGGCGACCCGCAGGAACCGCAGCACCGCCGAGTCACCGTGCAGGCCGGGAATGAAGATGGTGGCCGTCACCAGGAAGTCGAAGACGTTCCAGCCGTGCCGGAAGAAGTCCTGCGGCCGACGGCCGTAGGCCAGCACCCGGATCCCGATCTCGACGACGAAGACGAGCCGGAAGAACCACTCGAACCACCGCAGGGCCGGGTGCGCCGCCCCGAGGTCGCGGTAGGTCTCGAAGCCGAGCACGACCCCGTTGAGCATGATGACCACGACGATCACGACGTCGAAGGCGCGCGAGTCGACGATCAGCCGGCAGCGGTCCGCCAGGCCGGATCGCCGGGCCGGCGATGCGTTTCGTTGCCGGGGCACGGTGGGCGGCCTCACCGCCCCTGCCCGCCCGCGCTCGCACCGGGACCGTGGGACTGAGCAGGTGCGAGGTGCCGGGCAAACATGCCGCCAAGCCTAGAGGTGCGGCCGGCTCACCTCCGTCGCCGTCCCCCGTCCTGGCCCCGCCCCGGGTCTGCCCGTCGCTCGGCGTCAGGGCGTCGCTTCGATGATGCGCAGGTCGCGGTCGGCGCCGTCGCCGAGCGCCCGCAGCGCCTCCTGGTAGGCAGGGGTCTCGTGCGCGGCGAGCGCGGCGTCGACGCTGTCGAACTCGATCAGCGTCGTGCGCTCCAGCAGGCCCGACTCGAACGCGTACGCCGGCAGGCCGCGCGCCAGGACCGTGCCGCCGGCGGCGCGCAGTGCCGGCCCCGCCAGCTCCGCGTACGCGGCGACCTTCTTGTCGTCGCTGATGGACCGGTAGGTGGTGATCCAGTAGGCCTTGGGCACCGTCGCTGTCTCCCGCTCATCCCGCTGGGCATTCCCCTGCTGGAGCGCCCTACGAAGGGTAACGGTCACCGGACGTCGCCCGGTCACGCTTCGACGCACCGGTCCACCGTATGAAGCCCGCGATGCGGTTCGGCTGAAGCAGCGCTCGCCGGCAGTTCGAGGGCGCGACGGGGCCTCGTCAAGGTGGAGAGCCAGAGCCTTCACTCATATCCCATGGCCGGGATGACCTTGCCGAGTGCTTCTTCGATGTACTCGCGGGTTTCGTCATCGAATTGGTTGTTGCGGTTCGTCAGCCGGTGCGACTGAAACGTTGAACGGGTGGCGAAGTCGTCGACGTCGAGCCGTTCGAACAGGGCCTTGCGCTGCCCGGGCCAGTCGGCTGCGAGATCTTCTGCTTTCACCTCGATGTATCGCCGGCCCGTCAGGTCGACCGAGTTCTTCCAGGTGAGCCATCGGTGGTAGACCGGCTTGAGGTAGGCGAGCGCGCCGTCGACGGTGGGCGGCGCCCATGGCTGGGACAGGTGGGATGCGAGCACCGAGACCGGGTGACGCTTGATGTGCACGATGGTCGCTTCGGGAACGAGTTCCCAGAGGAAGTCCATGCACAGCAGGTTGAACGGTGTCTTCTCGCACCAGGTCGGCTTGCCCGCGTCGGCGGCCGCTCCGCCGAACATGGTGTCGATCAGCCCCCGCAGGATTCCGAGCAGTTCGCTCCGGTCGCTGAAATACCTGGGGACTACCCGCCGGCGGCTCGGCGGCTCGAACGGCCCGGCAGGCCGGTCGGCGTTGCCGAAGCCTTCCGCGGGCGCAGGTTCGTCGAATGTGTCGGCGATCAACTGCGGCCAGAGCTGTTGCACCGCGTCCCGGTAGCGCCGCTCGCCGACCAGCTCGGGAACGGTTTTGCCGCGATCGTCGCGCCGGCCGGGCACTCGCACGGTGAGGAAGTCGCTCAGCCGGTGCAGGGCATCCTCACCGATGGTGGGGTCGTATCGATCGGTAAGCGCGTCGGCCAGGTCCCGCAGGCCACCCGGGTCGATGAGAAACTTGGTCTCCATGGGAATCCGATGGATCAGCGGATGCTCGCCGATGATGTCGGCGATCCGCGACGTTCCGGAACGACCCGTACCCGCGACGAAGATCGGTGAGGGGGAAGACATGGCGGGCAGTCAATCTCTCAGCCCGGCGCCTGGGCAAGCCATTATCCCCGTGCGACACGGGTGTCGGGCACACTGATCGCATGGACATCCCCTACCCGTGTGTCTGTTGCGGCTACCGGACGTTGGGGGATCCGCCGGGCTCACACGAAATCTGTCCGGTGTGCCGATGGGAGGACGATGTCTACCAGTTGCGTTGGCCGTACCGGGCGCGAGGCGCGAACAAATCCTCGTTGATCGACGCACAACGCAACTTCGGCAGGTACGGCGCCTGCGACGAGGACAGCCTCGACGAGAACCGAGCCGACCCGGCCGACTACGGCCGAGAGCCGCACTGGCGGACGGTCGACCTTCAGCGGGACCGCTTCGAGCCGGCCGGTGGCGCCCTGGCGGGATGGCCGGACGATCGGACCGTCCTGTACTGGTGGCGCCGACGCACGGGCCGGGCTTGGTGGGAGGACGTGCAGGCCGTCGACCTCCCAGAACCGCCAGTGCACGATACCGATCCAACAGCTTTCGCCGCCGCGGTCCGCGCAGTCGCATCCGTGGCAATGCCCGCCGATCCGGACAATCTCTCCGGCATGGCGATCGACTTCGACCACTACCTGTCCCGGTGCCCGTCGATCCGGGAGGTGACCGTGTCCACGGCCCCCGACCACGCCCAGCAGGTCACGGCTGTCTGTATCGCCGAGCCGGCGGCATCACCGGCCCGTGTCGCGCAGGAGGTCGAGCAAACCTGGCTACGCGACCTGCGATACGGCCACTGGGAAGTCCACCGACTACGCACCACGGCGACCTCTGTCGAACTCGACGTTGCCACCCGCGTCGGCGAGGACGGCTACTACATCACAGGGCTGATCGTCGTGCGGTGGTCGCCCGCCCAGGGCACGGACCGTCATGTTTCTCAGGCTGCGTCGAACCAGGGCTTGCCAGCTGCCCAATGCCGTACCCACCCGGCAAACCCCGGGCTGGCGGTGGTGTGACCGAACTCCGCCCCGAATGGGACCGCGCCCTCACCGCGGCCGTCGCCCCAGTCGTCGGGGATCTCCGCGACGCCTACAAGGCCGTAGTCCGGCGGTCCGGAGAAGGATCCGTCCGTGATCTCGGCGACGAACGTCCGGTACGGCTCCGGCAGAACGATGCCGTGCTCTGCTTCGAAGACGCGTACCCCTGCCCAGCCCAGAGCCGACTCGCCTGCGTCATCCACACCGAAGGCGTTACGGAGCTCGACGAGGTCGTCCGGGTAGGCGTACTCGGTGTTCATGCCGCCGTTGATATCACGGTCTTCGCCTCACGGTGTGCCGGCAGAGTCGACCGGTCTGCAGCGAACTCCGCGGCCGCGCGACCAGCGGCAGATCGGTGCATTGTCCGGGGCTGTTGTGGGCCGTCGATCAGCCGTTGGGGCGTGACTCGATCGCCTGCAGAGACCACCTGTTGCCGTCAGGATCGCCGAAGTAGACGAAGTTGCCCCAGGGCTGCACGTCGACCTCGCTGGCATCGACGCCGGCGTCGAGCAGTTGCCGGCGCGCCGCCTCGGCGTCGGCGACCACAACCTGGATTTCCTGTGTGCCGGGAGTCTTGTCGGTGATGCCCTCGCCGATCACGATGGAGCAGGCCGAGCCGGGTGGTGTCAGCTGCACGAACCGCAGGCTCTCGTGCACCCTGTGATCGTGGTCGGCGTTGAAGCCCACCTTCTGATAGAACGCCTTGGCCCGGTCGACATCGGTCACCGGAACGGGGATGAGTTCAATCTTCCAGTCCATGGTCCCACCGTAGGACGTGGTTACGACCTTCGGCTTCACCACACCATCCGCGGCAGGGGTAGGAGTGTGACGGCGGCAGTGGGCCGGCATCGGTTAGAAGTCACGCCAATCGTCGAACCACTGGTCGGCCAGATGCGCTGGTACGTCAGCCCGGGCGGCGAGTTTCATGAACGCGTCGAAGGCTTCCTCTCGACGAAGCGTGTCGATGATCTCGTACTTCTGGTCGATGCTGTTGAGCGACTCAACCAGCTTCCGCAAGGCCGCTTCAGCTTCGTCGGCACGCCGACGACGATCCTGCGGAAGCTTGTCAATGGTGCGCACCGCGCCGGCGTATGCCTTGCAGGCGGCGGCCCCGCCTCGGGCGTCGTCGTCCACCCAGTCCCGCAACGGGTTGTCCAGGTTGGCTGCCAGCCACGTGTCGGGCTTCGCGCCTTCGATAACCAGACGTACGCCGGTGCCGCGGTGCCGGGCCCTCAGGGCCAGCACGATCGATCGGCGTAGACCGCTGATGCTCAGCTGCGTCAGCGACGCCAGGTCAGGCAGTGTGTCCGCGCCCAGGCCGTAGCCGTCGACAAACTCGATGACGGCCAGCTGGGGCAGACCGGCCAGAACGGCGGCGTCGATCAGCTGTCCCGGTGGCTTGCGCCAGTGGATCCGGAGGCTCTCCAGCTCCGCCAGTCCCCGCGCGGCAGTGGCGGAGATGGTGCCGCCACCGTCCAGGGCGAGCTCTCGAACACCGTGCAGGCCTGCCGGAACCGTCGTTTCCGCGCCGGCGCCGGTCAGGATGAGATGCAGCCATCGGCCGCCGTCCGCCGCGTACACGGCCAGACTCGGGTCCACTGCGGCCAGCTCAAGGCCGTGCAGGCCACGGGGCAGCCGCAGCTCGCGAACATCCGGGCCAGCCAACGACAGGTGTCGCAGACCGGTATCGGTCAGATCCACGACCGGCGGAGCGTCCCGCCACGTCAGCGACGAGACAACAGGGCGGTCTGCCAACGCGCGGGCGAGGCCGCGGTCCGGGCCGGCCCACGTCAACGCCGTGCAGCGGGGTAGCTGATCGAGAGCGGACCACCGAACCGGCCCGGACGTGGGCACCCGCATCGGCCCCGCACCGCTCAGATCCAGTCGAGGGGTGGCCGCGCCGAGCGTCGCCGCCCCGGCGCCGAAGTCGACGTCGACCTGACCGCGAGTGGCCGCCGCACGGTAGGCGGCCTTCGCTGCCGCCGGTAGCTCCCGGTCCCAGCGGCGCTGCCTGACCACGTCGTCGGCAAGTGACTGCCAGCCCGAGTACGTGTTCGACAACGCCGGAACACCCTCAGGAACGGGCAGGCTTCCGATCCACGCGAACCCCGGCGGCACCGCATGCCAACTGCCAATCGACAGGTGGGCAAGGCGGCTGTCGTGGGCATGGTGGTCAAGCGTCAACGGCTCAACGCCGCGCAGGTCGTCCAGGCTCGGCCGGTCCGCGGAATGCCAGCGCAGCGCATACGCCGAGGTCACTCGGCCATCGACGCCCGTGACCTGACATGCTCCATATCCACCGTCTGACAACCTCATCACGGCGACATCGCCGGGTCGGACCGCTCGATCAACCACCTGGCGAAGCTACCCGACCGGGACGACAAACTCCCGGGCCTGCGCCGCGGGGCCGCTGCGATGATCTCGGGAGAACGATCGAGTTTGTGCCGCGCCGGCCCGACTCCGCCGGACAGGGCGATCGTGGCTCGTCCCCGCGGGCGTCTCTGCGCCCAGCCGGCGAGCGGCGGGGTCCCGTGAAGAATTCTTCTGGCCTGGCGTCGGATCCGGGGCGGGTCGTTCGTAGGACAGGTGAGAGGCGGCCGGAGAAGGCCGCCGGGACAAGGGAGTCATGGGATGTCGCAGTATTTGATTTCGTTCGATGCCGGCGGGATGGACCACATCCCCGGGGAGGAGATACCCGACGTGGGCAAGGCCGCGCACGCGGTGATGCAGGAGGCCGTGAACGCCGGCGTGTGGGTGTTCGGCGGCGGGCTGGAAAGCCAGCGGGCGAGCGTCGTGGCCACGGACGGGATGGTCACCGACGGCCCTTACCCGGAGACCAAGGAGGTCATTGGCGGGTTCGTGGTCGTCGACGTGGCCTCACGTGAGGAGGCGCTGGCGTGGGCTGCCAAGATCGCCGTCGCTTGCCGCTGCGCGCAAGAGGTCCGGGAGCTCCTGCCCGACCCCGAACAAGACGCGATGCTCCGCCAGGTCGACAGGCGATGGTGACATCACGACGACGCACATCGGCATGACAGGGCGCTGATCACGGGAAACTAGCTGGGGCGGGACCGCCATGGGGGCGGAAAACCTCCAGGCGGAGTCGGATGGTTTCCGGCTTCCGACCGCCGACGGCGCTGCCTAGCGTCGATCGTGTGATCGAACTACGTGAGCTGACGAAACGCTACGGCGACCGGGTCGCCGTCGACGGGCTGAGCGTTCGGGTGCAGCCGGGGGTGGTGACCGGCTTTCTCGGCCCGAACGGATCCGGCAAGTCGACGACGATGCGGATGATCCTCGGCCTGGATGCCCCGGACCATGGCGAGGCCCTGATCGGCGGCGTCCGGTACCCGGACCTGAACTGGCCGTTGAAGACGGTCGGCGCGCTCCTCGACGCCGGGGCGTTCCATCCCGGCCGCAGCGCCCGTGCGCACCTGATCGCGCTGGCCGCGAGCAACGACATCCCCGGTTCCCGGGTCGAGCAGGTGCTGCGCATCGTCGGTCTGTCCGACGCGGCAACGCGGCGTGCCGGTACGTACTCGCTCGGCATGCGCCAGCGGCTCGGCGTCGCCGTGGCCCTGCTCGGCGACCCGGGCGTTCTCCTGCTCGACGAGCCGGTCAACGGACTGGATCCGGAGGGCATCCGCTGGATCCGCGACCTGCTGCGCGGACTCGCCGCCGAAGGCCGGACGGTGTTTGTGTCCAGCCACCTGATCGCCGAGATGGCGCTGACCGCCGACCGGCTGGTGGTCATCGGCCGCGGCCGGCTGCTGGCCGAGACGACCGTCGCCGAACTCGCCGCCGGCGACGACAGCCTGGAGGACGCGTTCTTCCGGCTCACCTCAGAGGCCACCGACTATCGCGGGGTGGGAGCGTCATGAACGGGTACGGATTCCGGCACGCGGCCCGGATGGAGCGGATCAAGCTGGGTAGCGTCCGGTCGACGTGGTGGCTGGCGGTCGCCGCGGTGGTCTCGATGGCCGCGGCCGGGGCCGGGGTGGGACTCGGGTACCGGTCGCACACCCCGGTCGCCACCGCCGCCCAGATCCTGAACAACAGCCTCGGCGGCGCCGTTGTGGCCCAGCTGCTCCTCGGAGCGCTCGGCGTCCTGGTGGTGACCGGCGAGTACGGCACCGGGATGATCCGCTCGACGCTCGCCGCCGTCCCGCGGCGTCGGATCGTCCTGGCCGCGAAGGTCGCCGTGTGCGGCAGCGCGGCGCTCGGCGTCGGCCTGGTCGCGAGCTTCGCCGGCTATCTCAGCGGGCAGCTCGCCATCCGCGGCACCGCCATCCCGGCCGCATCCCTGACAGACCCGGCGATCCTGCGTGCGGTCGTGCTGACCGGCGTGTACCTGGGCGTCACCGCGCTGATCGGGGTCGGCATCGGGACGATCGTGCGGCACTCGGGCGCCGCGATCGGCGCGCTGTTCGGTCTGCTGTTCGTCCCGATGATCGTGGCCGGCCTGTTCGGCGAGAGCGGAATCCAGGTCGGCCGCTTCGTCCCGCTGTTGATGCTGCTCAACTCGATCGCGGTGACCTCGCCGGTGCCCGGGCTCTTCTCCGGCTGGATCAGCGCGCTGCTGATGTGCGGGTACGCGGCGGTAGCGATTCTGTGCGGCGGTGTGCTGCTCCGCCATCGCGACGCGTGACCAACGACAATGGGCTGATGACCGCGCTGCGCGCTCCGTTCACCACACTGGCCCTGCGCCGGGCGGTGTTCTGCGTCGTCGGCGTGGTCAGTGCGGCCGCGATCCTGGGCGTACCGGCGATCGTGCCGGCCCTGGGCGTCCTCATCCTGTGGGCGACCGGAGCCATGTCCCACGAGCCCGCACCTACCGTCGCACCGGTGTTCCTGGTCCTGTTTCCGCTCACCATCGCGCTCCTGGTCGTGCTGGCCGCCCCGATCGGGCGCGCGATGGGAGCCGTGCATCGCTCACTCGCCGACCGGCTGCTCGACGTGCACGTGGAAGCCCCGCCGCCCCGGCTCTCGAAGCGGATCGGCGCCGTGGTCTCCGACGGACCGGGCTGGCGCGCCGTCGGGTACGGCCTGCTCAAGGTGCCACTGGCCATCCCCGAGGGCTACGGCGCGTTCTGCTACGTGTTCGGCCTGGTCAACCTCAGCTACCCGGTGTGGTGGCCGCTGTTCCGCAACCACCCGGCCGGAACGCGCCTCGGGCCGGTGTGGGCGCTGACGCCGTTCGGCACCATCGGTACGCGGACGTTCGCCGGAGCGTTCCTCATCGCCGCGGCCGGCCTCGCCATGCTGCTGGTCGCACCGTGGTTGATGCGGGCCGGCACGGCACTGGACCTTGCCGCGATGCGACGGCTGCTCGGTCCGCGTCGGCTCGCCGAGCGGGTACGCGAACTGCAGGTCACCCGGGCCCGCGCGATCGACGACGCGGCCGCGATGATGCGCCGGCTCGAACGGGATCTGCACGACGGCGCGCAGATCCGGCTGGCCACGCTGGCGATGAACCTCGGCATGGCGACCGAGAAGCTCGGTGTCGACGGCCCGCCACCCGACCTCGCACAGGCCCGCGAACTGGTCGCGCTCGCCCACCGCGGAGCGAAGGATGCCCTCGCCGACCTGCGCGACCTGGTGCGCGGGATCCACCCACCGGTCCTCGACAACGGTCTCGGCGACGCGCTGGCGACGCTCGCGACGAGCAGCGCCATCCCGGTCGCGGTGACCGTCGAGCTGCCCGACCGCCCGGCGCCCGCGATCGAGACCATCGCCTACTTCTGCGCCTCCGAACTGCTCGCGAACGCGGCCAAACACAGCCGGGCGACCCGTGTCGGGCTCGGCGTCGTCCGATCCGGCGAGCGCCTGATGTTGACCGTCGAGGACGACGGCATCGGCCGGGCGAACCCGGACGGTCCCGGCCTGTCCGGCCTGGCCCGCCGCATCGCCGTCGTGGACGGCCGGATGCGCGTACGCAGTCCGACCGGCGGTCCGACCCGGGTCGAGATCGAGCTGCCCACACAGGTGTGAACGGAGGCGACGAGATGCGGGTGGTGATCGCGGAGGATGCCGCGATGATGCGCGAAGGGCTGGTCCGGCTGCTCACCGACCGCGGTTTCGAGGTGTGCGCGGCGGTGGCCGACGCGGACGCGTTGCGGTCCGCGATTGCCGCCCGCGTACCGGATGTGGCCATCATCGACATCCGGATGCCACCGACGCACACCGACGAGGGCCTGCGTGCCGCGATCGACATCCGACGCGACCATCCCGACGTCGGTGTGCTGGTGTTCTCCCAGTACGTGGAGACCCGCTACGCGACCCGCCTGCTCGCCGACCGGCCGACCGGCGTCGGATACCTGCTCAAGGACCGCGTCGCCGACGTCGCCGATTTCGTGGACGCGCTGACCCGGGTGGCATCCGGTGGCACCGCGCTGGATCCGGAGGTGGTCGGCCATCTGATGCGGGCCGGGCAGGGCACCGCCGGGGTGGCGTCGCTGACCCCCCGGGAGCGTGAGGTGCTGTCGCTGATGGCCGAGGGACGATCCAACGCCGGGATCGCGGCGGCTCTGGTCATCACCGCCGGAGTCGTGGAGAAGCACGTGGCGAACATCTTCGCGAAACTCGGTCTGCCGTCCTCGGACAGCGACAACCGCCGGGTCCTGGCCGTCCTCCGCCACGTCAGCGGCGGCTGATGTCACGTGATGCTGTTGTCTCGTCGGACGGACCCGGCTGCGTCGCGGGAGAGTTTCTTTCGGGCCGTGTCGATCCGCGGGCCGCTCGTTCGACGTGTGGGTACGAGTAGCGAGGGCCGAGAGGCGGCCCCGCCGGACGAGGAGAACGCGATGCCGAAGTACATGCTGATCATGCGGGGCACCGATGAGTCGAACGCGGCCCTGATGGCCGGGTTCGAAGAGTTGGCGGCCGCGACCTACCACTACATCGAGGAGCTGATCAAGGCCGGCGTGTTCATCGCGGCCGAAGGGCTGGACGATGCGGGCCAGGGCGTCGTGGTCGACTTCAGCGGCGAGGCCCCGGTGGTCACGGACGGGCCGTACGGCGAGACCAAGGAGCTGTTCGGGGGCTACTTCCTGCTCGATGTCGCCTCGAAGCAGGAGGCGGTCGAGTGGGCCAAGCGGGTCCCGTCGGTCACCGGGTCCAAGATCGAGGTCCGGCGGGTGGCCGGGGACGACGAGATGCCGCTGGGCAACGAGGGGTCGGTTGAGGAACGGGTCCGGACCGAGAGCACCGGCCGGATCTGATGGGTACGGCCGACGTCGAGGCCGTCTGGCGGATCGAGTCGGCGCGGATCGTTGCCACGCTGACCCGGATCACCGGCGATTTCGGGCTGGCCGAGGACGCCGCCCAGGAGGCGGTGGCCGAGGCACTGGTGTCGTGGCCGCTCGCCTCGCCGGCCAATCCGGCCGGCTGGCTGATGGCCACGGCCCGGCGGCGGGCGATCGACGCGATCCGCCGCCGGACCGCCCTGCAGGACCGATACGCCCTGCTGGCGGCCGACCCGGCGGTCGACGAAGACATCGACCCCGACCGGATCGACGACGACATCCTGGCGCTGATGTTCATCAGCTGCCACCCGATGCTCTCCCCCGAGGCCCGGGTGGCGCTGACCCTGCGCGTGGTCGGCGGCCTGTCCACCGAACAGATCGCCCGCGCGTTCCTGGTACCCGTGCCGACCGTGCAGGCCCGCATCACCCGGGCGAAGAAGACGATCGCGGCGGCCGGGGTGCCGTTCGAACTGCCGCCGGCCGGTGAGCGCCGGGAACGGCTGGGCGGCGTGCTCAGCGTCGTCTACGTGATCTTCACCGAGGGGTCGACGGCCACGTCCGGCGACCGGCTGCTACGGCCCGGCGTCGCGTACGAGGCGATCCGGCTGGCCCGCACGCTGGCCGCGCTGCAGCCGGACGAGCCGGAGGTGCACGGTCTGCTCGCGTTGTGCGAGCTGACGGCCGCGCGCTTCCCGGCCCGGACCGGCCCGGACGGTTCACCGATCCTGCTGGCGGACCAGGACCGGCGGCGGTGGGACCTCTCGGCGGTCCGTCGTGGCCTGGCCGCGCTGGCCAAGGCATCGACTCGCGGCCTCGGCCCCTACGGCCTGCAGGCCGCGATCGCCGCCACCCACGCGTCGGCGCCGTCGGTGGAGGCGACCGACTGGGACCGGATCGTGGTGCTCTACGAGGCGCTCGGCCGGGTCGCGCCCTCGCCGGTGGTCGAGCTCAACCGGGCCGTCGCCGTGGCCATGGCCTCGGGTCCGGCGCAAGCCCTGGCCATCGTGGACGAGCTGATCGCCTCGGACCGGCTCCCCGGTTCGCATCTGGTTCCGACCGTACGCGGTGAGCTGCTGGCCCGCCTCGGTCGGCGACCGGAGGCGCGCGCCGAGCTGGAGCTGGCGGCCCGGCTGTGCGCCAACCAGCGCGAACGCTCAGTGCTGCTGCGGAAGGCGGCCGCTCTGGGCTGACTTCTCCAGCGCGGCCGGCCGGGATTGGAGCGCGGCCCGGATGCCGTCGATCGCGTCCGGCGGACCAGTCCCGGGGCCAGCATCGCGTGATCACCCCAGGATCTTGACCGCCCGGCATCAAAACATCGCGACACCGGCAAGCACCGGTGGCATGCTCTTCCCGGTGTTGAGGCAGTTGGACGGGGGCGTCGAAATCATCGCTGAGGCGGGGCCTGGGTCGGTCCGTCTTCACAGCGCCGAGCGGCCGTGGAACGACGAGGTACTCGACCTGCGGTGCGAGCTGGCCGATGACGGCGTCAGTGCAGTGACCTGGGTCCGGACGCTCAATGGCGACGGGATCGTGTCCTGGGCAGCCGACCTCGCCGAGTCGTACCAGGGATGGGACGGCGTACGGGCCTGGGAGTCGTTGGAACGCGACCTCCGCATCGACGCGACGCACGACCGACGAGGTCACGTCAGTCTCCGTTTCGTCATCCGGGGCCCTCGGGGCTACGACCCGAGCGCGTGGGAGGCATCCGTGATGGTGACCCTTGACGCCGGCGAGGACATGCGACGTCTCGTCGCCGAACTCGGCGACCTGGTCTCGTAGCGCGGTCAAACGGTCCGGGTGCGGAGGCTCCGGGCCAGGGTTGGGATCATCACCGCCGCAGGGACGAGGTGCAGCCCGAGGAGGGCGGTGGTGGTGGCGGTGTCCGCCCCGGCGAGGAGGGGCGGGACGAACGAGATCGCGGTCAGCGCCACCGCCGTCCACACGAACCGCTGGGCGGGGCGGGCGCTCCAACGACGAAGAGCGACGGCAATGACGACGCCCACGACCGAGAAGAAGCCGGTCACCACGGCGAACCCGGACAGCGGGATGGTCTCGCCGCCGTCGGGGACCTCGAAGTCGACGCCCACGGCCCGGGCGAGCGCGGCGGCGAGGGTGGTGGCCACCATCGCTGCGAGCGTGGCGATGAAGCCGGTGCCGGCGAGTCCGCGTAGCCGGCGGGTGTGGCTGGTCCGGCCCGATGCCGGGCCTGCGGCGATCCCGGTGTCGTTCGTGCTGTTCATGTCGTTCCTCCTTCGTTCGGTGACTGGCGTACGGGGGTGTGTCGACCGGCATGTGACGGTCCCGGCCCCGGGGGTGGCGATCCGCACCCTCGCGGTGCGACGGCCGGGGTTGCGCAGGGCGCGGACGCCGGTGCCGCGGAGCCAGAACCCGGCGTCGCGTCCGAGGACCGGCCCGGGTTCGCCGTCGCGCAGCTCCAGCTGCACCCGCCCGCGGGTGACGACGCCGAACGCGTCGTTCCACTGGGCCGCGACCACCGCGACACGCTCGCCGCCGCGCAGCGCGAGCGTCCACACCGCGACTACTCCGTGCCGTCCGCCGGCAGGCGCTCGGGCAGCCCGAGCCGCGGGAACTGGTCGTCGTGGAAGATGACGATCTCGGTGATCGCCCCGTCGGTGACGCGCAGGACGTCGATCGTCAGCGGCAGGTACGCGCCCTCCCCCTTCCGCCAGAGGTAGAAGGCGACGGCCGGCTGCCGGTTCACGGCGGTGGGGACGGCGCGCAGGCGCCCCATGCCCTCGAAGCCGTCCTCGATCCAGCTGTTCACGACCGCGTCACGGCCGACGCACAGGCCCGGCGTGGGCGGCATCGAGGACCGGACGTCCTCGCGCAGCATCGAGGCGAGCGCCGGGATGTCCGTGGCGACGCTGGCGTCGGTGAAGCGGCGCACCAGCTCCCGCGTCCCGGCGTCCTCCTCGCCGCCGGTCCAGTCCTGTCGCTCCGCGGGCAGGTGCTCCCGCATGCCGGCGCGGGCCCGCTGCAGCGCGCTGTTCACGGAGTTGACGGAGTCCCCGAGGAGCTCCGCGACGTCCTTCGCCGGCCAGCCGAGCACGTCCCGCAGGATCAGCACGGCCCGCGGGCGCGGCGCGAGGTGCTGGACGGCGACCAGGTACGCCAGCTCGATCGTCTCCCGCGCGACGGCGACCGTCTCCGGCTCGTCCGCGTCGCCCGCGGGCAGCTCGTCGAGCAGCCGGTCCGGGTAGGGCTGCAGCCACAGCACCTCGCCGCCGGTCGCGGGCTCGGGGCGGCGCTTGGCGAGCAGGTCCAGGCAGGCGTTGGTGGCGATCCGGTACAGCCAGGCCCGGAACGTCGACCGCCCCTCGAAGGTGTCCCGCCGCCGCCAGGCACGGAGGAACGTCTCCTGCACGGTGTCCTCGGCGTCCTCGAACGACCCGAGCATCCGGTAGCAGTGCACGTGCAGCTCCCGCCGGTGCCGCTCCGCCAGCCCCGAGAACGCCGACTCGTCGACCTCGCCCAGACCGCTCACGCCCAGCTCCTCCAGCCGCGTGTCCGCACTCATCACGTCATCCTTCCGTCTCGTCGTGTCCCGTCGTAGGTGTGACGGGTGCGGGCGCGACAACTCATCACCAGGCCGGTGGGCATGGCCGAGCGTTCGCGCAGCGGCCAGGTCGTGTGCCGAGCCGGGGTGTGGCGCCGACGCCCGGACGAGGCGTCCGGACGCAGCCGCGATCACCTGCACGTACGCCACTGACGTGCACCATCAGGCTGGAGATGGCGTGGTGTTCAGCCGGAACCGGCCTGCGAGTAGCAGGTCACGGGTGGGGTTAACAACTGCTGGCGTGTCGCTGGTCATTAGCGACATCTAGCGCTCTATAGTGGCTACGGTGAATTTGAAGGAGTGGGCGGCGGCAACTGGCATCTCGTACGTGACCGCGCGGCGGCAGTACCTGGCCGGGACGCTGCCCGTTCCGACGTATCGGCTCGGCCGGTCATCATGGTCGGTGAACCGCTGACCGGCGCGGTCCCGGACGCCGGGCAGGTCGTGGTGTACGCCCGGGTCTCGTCGGGCGACCAGAAGGCGGACCTGGACCGGCAGGTCGCCCGGGTCACGATGTGGGCGACCGGGCAGCACCTCGCCGTCGATCGGGTGATGACCGAGGTCGGGCGCCGGACGTCGCCGCACCAGAGCGGCCGGCGGCTCGGCGCTCAACGGGCATCGCAAGAAAGTTCCTGGCGTTGCTGCGCGACCCGGCCGCGGCCACGATCGTGGTAGAGCACCGCGACCGGTTCGCTCGCTTCGGAGCCGAGTACGGCGAAGCCGCTCTCGCCGCGCAGGGCCGCCGCCTGCTCGTGGTCGACCCCGCCGAGGTAGACGACGACCTCGTGCGCGACGTGACCGAGATCCTGACCTCGCTGTGCGCCCGCCTGTACGGCGGCCGCGCCGCCGCGGACCGCGCCCGCCGCGCCATCGAAGCTGCCACCGAGGACCCGGCATGAAGACGATCCAGGCGTACCGGTTCGCCCTCGACCTCACCCCGTCGCAGGAACGCGACGTACTCGCGCACGCCGGCGCCGCCCGGGTCGCGCACAACTGGGCGCTCGCCCGGGTCAAAGCCGTCATGGACCAGAGGGCCGCTGAACGCACGTACGGTATTCCGGATGGCCAGCTCACCCCGGCTATCTCATGGTCGCTACCCGCGCTGCGCAAGGCGTGGAACGCCGCCAAGCAAGACGTTGCGCCGTGGTGGGCCGAGTGCTCGAAGGAGGCGTTCAACACCGGCCTCGACGCGCTGGCTCGCGCGTTGAAGAACTGGTTCGACTCCCGGACGGGCAAGCGGGCCGGCCGGCCGGTCGGATTCCCTCGGTTCAAGTCCCGCCGCCGCACTACGCCCAGCGTGCGGTTCACCACCGGAACAATCCGCGTCGAGCCGGACCGCACGCATGTCGTGCTGCCGCGGCTGGGACGGTTGAAGCTGCACGAGTCGGCCCGAAAGCTCGCCCGCCGCCTCGACAACGGCACCGCCCGGATCATGTCCGCGACCGTCCGGCGCGACGGCAGCCGGTGGCACGTCGCGTTCACCGTCGAGGTCGAGCGAGCCGAACGCCGACCCACGCGGCCCGACTCGACGATCGGAGTTGACGTCGGCATCACGAACCTTGCCGTGCTGTCCACCGGCGAAACGGAGCCCAACCCGCGCCACCTGACCAGTGCCCGGCAGCGCCTGCGGCACCTCGGCCGAGCGCTGTCGCGCAAGACCGGCCCGGACCGCAGAACCGGCCGCCGCCCTTCCAACCGCTGGCAGCGCGCCGCGAACAGGCTCGGCCGCGCCCACGCCCGGGTCGCCAACCTACGCCGCGACGGGCTGCACAAGCTCACCACCCGGCTTGCCCGCGAACACGCCACGATCGTGGTCGAAGACCTCAACGTCACCGGCATGCTCGCCAACCGGCGACTCGCCAGGCACATCGCCGACGCCGGACTCGCCGAACTCCGCCGGCAACTCGCGTACAAAACCCAGTGGAACGGCGGCCGGCTGATCGTGGCCGACCGGTGGTACCCGTCCTCGAAAACCTGCTCGGGCTGCGGCACCGTGAAAGCCAAGCTGGCCCTGTCCGAGCGCACCTACCACTGCCAGACGTGCGGCCTGGTCATCGACCGCGACCGCAACGCCTCACTAAACCTGGCCGCCCTCGCGGCCCAAGTCGACACCGCCGGGAGTGGCCCGGTGGCAGCACGTGGAGCCAACCGGAAGCCCCGCCAACGCGGGCAGGCGGCTGCGAAACGTGAACCCGGCACGGCACCCGCCGGTCAGACCGGGACCGTCCCACCGCAAGGCGGGACTACCAACCGTGTGCTCGCTAGAGCGCACTGAACGGTAACGGATGGCTGGTGATGCCGTCCAGGATGGTGATCAGGTTGTGGTGGAAGGTTTCCTCGGCGTTGAGGTGGGCGCCGTCGAGGACGAGCCGGGCGATGGTGGGGTAGCGGCCTGTTTCGAGCATGCGTGTCAGGTAGGGCCCGAGGGCGGCCTGCCAGGCGGACACGTCGGTGCCAGTTGAACGGGCGGTGCGCCGCTCGGTGATCTCCCTGCGGAGCGCTCCGACGATGAACGCGTTGAGGGCGCCCACGGCCCGCTGGAGATCGTCGATGCCGCGCACGCCGGGAGCCTGGCTGAGCGCCGCCGCGGTCGATTCGCCCACGGCGAGGGCGTGAGGTCCCAAGTGTGGCCTTGCGCCGAGCAGGTCGGCGAACCACTCATGGTCAAGGGCGGCTTCGCGGGTCGCCTGGGCCAGGGCCAGCACCGTGGCGCGCCACTCGGAGTGCTGACCGGCCTCGGCGATCCGGGCATACACGGTGTCGACCATCAGATCGAGCAGTTCGGATCTGTTGATCACGTAGTCGTAGAGCCGCATCGGACCGACGCCGAGCTCTTTGGCGATCTTGCGTACCGACAGCCCGTCGAGGCCATGTGCGTCGGCGAGCCGGATGGCCGTGGCGGCGATCTTCGCGCGGCTCAGCGGCACCGGCGCCGCCCGCGGCTGAGGCTCGGGCCGTTCCCAGACGGGCAACGGTGCGCTACCGTACGGCGTATCCATGAGATACAGCGTACGGTAACGGAGATGTTGATGCGAATTGCGATCGCCGGCGGTGGCCTCGGCGGCCTGACGCTGGCCCGAATCCTGCACCGGCACGGCATCGGCGCGGTGGTGTACGAACGCGAGGCGAGCCGGTCCGCGCGATCGCAGGGTGGCTCCCTCGACCTGCATCCGGAGTCCGGGCAACAGGCCCTGGCCGCGGCGGGCCTCGCCGGCCGATTCCGGTCGGCACGGCCGGAGGGCGAGGAACATCGCATCCTCGACCCCGCCGGACGCACCCTCGTGCACCACAAGCCACAGCCCGGCTCATTCTCCGGACGCCCCGAGATCGACCGCAGCACACTGCGTAATCTTCTGCTCGATTCGCTCCCCGGCGACGCCGTGGCCTGGCAGCACCGGCTCGTCGCGGCGACGCCACGACCCGACGGAGGCTTCGGGCTGACGTTCGACGGCGGCCGCAGCGCCGACTGCGACGTCCTCGTCGGCGCGGACGGCGCGCGCTCGGTCGTCCGGTCGTTGCTGACCGACGCGACACTGTCCTCCGTGGCCACCTTGGTAGAGCTGAGCATCCGCGACGCCGACCGGCGCCACCCGGATCTCGCCGATCTGGTCGGCCCCGGAAACCTCTGGTGCATCGGCGTGAACCAGATCCTGGCGGCACAACGCCTCGGCGACGGCAACATCCGAGTCGGGATCTCCCTACGTGCGGACGATCGCCACCTGGACACCTACCGCAGCAAGCGCGCTCTGCTGGACCTGTTCGATGGCTGGGACCCCAGCCTCACCGCACTCATCGAAGCCGGCGACGGCCCGGCGACCCCCCGCAGGATCGAGGCGATGCCCACCGGTACACGCTGGGCCCACCAGCCGGGCATCACCCTCATCGGTGACGCCGCGCATCTCATGCCGCCGGTCGGCGAGGGCGCCAACCAAGCCATGCTCGACGCCGCCGCACTCGCCGCCGCACTCGCCGCCGACCCCGCCGACCCCGACTCGGCGATCCGGACGTACGAGGAGGCGATGTTCACCAGAATCCACCCGATCGCCGAGATGTCCGCACGAGTCCAGGCGATGATGCTGTCCCCCACCGCAGCCGACGACATCATCCGCTTCTTCACGCCGCAGCCCACCGAGCCGGCAGCCGCATACTGACAACACGTGACGCAGCAGGGGTCGCCCTGGTGGACGCTCCTGCCCTGGAAGATCGGATGTCCGCTCATCGGCACGTCCGGATGTATGCGCCCAGGCGTTCACCTCCGTCGCCCGTACCGGGCCGGCCCTGACCTTCGATCGTGCCCGGTCAGGAGCGACCGCGCGCGGACCGCCGCGTGTTGCAGTCCGGGGCACGGCCACCTTGCCTCTCGCCCCGGCTCAGGCCCACGTCGGCGGCTCCTAGCAGGGCCCACGAGAAGTCCCGGTGAGTGCTGCGGTTCAGCGGGATGCCGATCTTGGCGCAGCGAGCGATCTCCCCGCGGCCGATGCCCAGCCCGTTGGGTGATGAGCCGTTCGGGCCAGCATGAGTCCCACTCCAGGGCGACCCGGTTGCGCCGGACGATCAGCGTGTCGAGAAGGAGGCGGGCGGCGAGGGCCGAGGAGTTGCTGGAGTAGCCCGCGAGAAGGATCGGATCCAGGTACCGGACCGGGACGCGATCGTGAACGGTGATTGTGCTGGTGCGGCCGCAGGAAACGCAGGCGACCAGGAGCAGGGGAAGGCGCGTGCGCCGAAGGGTCCAGGGCAGCACGATATGAGGACGCGTAGACATGATCTCTCTCTGAAGACCTGACGAAAGGCATGGGAAAGAGCCGACGGCGACGTCGGCGACCGATGCACGGGGAAGCTGTCAGGTCTAAAGAGCAGGCGGAGTCACGCGGGGTGAAGTCCTCTCGTGAGTCAGTCGGAGAAGAAGATCCGATTGCAAGGTAGGGCGGGACGGGCTGGCGAGGCCACCCGTTTTTGGCCTGGTGTCGAGCGCCGAGGGGCGGTGCCGGCGAGCTGAACATCGACCATGCGCCGATGACGGTCGTCCCAGCGTCGTGGGCTTCGGGCACGGGCGGCACCTAAGATCGTCTGCGTGCCTGCTGCGTCCGGGAGGCGCCCGGCTGGCGGCAGATCCCGCGCATCCGATCTTGGCCAACCGGGTGCGGCGAGACGTGCGAGTAGGGTCTGCGCATGCCGGATGACATCGTTCTGCGGCTCGACCACGCAACCGCCGAGGACCTGTACGTCGCGCTGTACGAGGTCGGAGAGCATATCGCGGCCGGTGCAGCCATCACTCCGCCCACCGCCGAGGAGGTCGAGCGGCTGGGCGCTCTCCTGCGGGATCTGGGCCATGCCCTCGGTCGTCGTTGCTCTCCCTATTGCCACCATCTTTGATTGATCGAGCGTCGCTCATGCTCAGCGGCATGTGCGTACACGCGATCGCTGTTGGTGGTCGGGGTGGGGCACGGGGGCATGGATGGCATGGGCGTGGCTGATCATTGAGCGGTGATGAACCCTGCCGCGCTGCCGGCCGCCCCCGGCGCGTTTTCGTTGGCCGTTCCGCCGCTGTTTGCCGCGCTGGCTTCGGCGCGGAGCATCCTCATCGCCGGAGCGGGCGGGGGCTTCGACGTGTACGCCGGCCTGCCCCTGGCGTTCGCCCTGTGGCGCGGTGGCGCACAGGTGCACCTGGCCAGCCTGTCCTTCTCCGAGCTCGAATTGATCGACCGGGACGCGTGGGTGGCGGAGCACGTCGCGGCGGTGCAGCCGGACACCACCAGCCCGGACTGGTACTTCCCCGAACGCACGCTCGCCCGGTGGCTGGCGGCTCAGGAACTGCCGTCGACCGTGTACGCCTTTCCGCCGCTCGGTGTCCAGCCGCTACGGGCGGCGTACCGGCACCTGGTCGAACAACTCGACATCGATGCGGTGGTGCTGGTCGATGGCGGCACCGATGTCCTGCTGCGCGGCGACGAAAGCGATCTCGGCACCCCGGTGGAGGACATCACCAGCCTGGCCGCCGTGGCCGCGCTGGACCTGCCGGTCAAGCTGGTGACCAGTCTCGGCTTCGGCATCGACGCCTACGACGGCGTCAACCACTCCCAGGTGCTGGAGAATCTCGCCGCACTCGAGCGCGACGGCGGCTACCTCGGTGCCCTGTCCATCCCCGGTTCCAGCCGAGAGGCGGCGCTGTATCGCGATGCTGTCGCCGACGCGGTGGCTGCCACCCCGGACCGGCCGAGCATCGTCCAAGGTCAGATCGCCGCCGCCACCAGCGGCGCCTTCGGAGACGTCCGGTTCACCCGGCGCACCGGCCGCGGCGACCTGTTCGTCAACCCGCTGATGGCGATCTACTTCACCGTCGACCTCGACAAACTCGCCGCCCGATGCCTGTACCTCGACCGCATCGAGAACACCATCGGCAGGCGACAGGTCATCACACGCATCCAGGCGTTCCGCGACGAACTCCTCAGCGCACGCATCCCCCGCGCGTTTCCCCACTGAACGCCCGGACGGCGGCACATCAGGGCGCCGAACTCACGCGCACAAGGCCGCTGACCGAACCCCGTAGGCCTGGACGTCCGGCGGTCGTTCAAGATTGCCGGGTGCAGATGTCGATCGTGATCGCCCAGGTTCCGGCCGTATGGGACGTAGCCGCCAATCTGATCACTGTGCAGGAGGTCGTCAGCGAGACACGCGCCGGCGACGTGGTCGTCCTGCCCGAAGGAATGCTGTCCGGCTATGGCGACGATCTGGCGCCCCTGGCCGCGATGGAGCCCGCCGCGGTGAACCACGCCGTCGCACAGGTGGCTCAGCTTGCCAAGCAGAAGCAGGTGCAGATCTTCTGCGGATCGCTGCTGCCATGGAACGGCGGATGGTGCAACGCCGGTGTGTTCTTCCCGGCCAACGGCGAATACCAGGTCTACCGGAAGATCAACCTCGCTATGCACGAACGTGGCCGCCTGCGCCCCGGCGATCACCTGCCGATCATCGACATCCCGCATCCAGACGGAAAGATCACCGCCGGTGTGCAGCTCTGCCGCGAGATCCGCTTCCCGGAACAATGGCAGTACCTGGCTACGGCGGGAGCGCAGCTTTTCGTCTACCTCACTAATGCCGCCAACACCCGCGAACCCGAAGGCGTCTGGCGTAGCCACCTCATCAGCCGGGCTGCCGAGAACCAGCGCTTCGTCGCGTCCGCCAACGTCGCCGATTCCCACCAGCACTGCCCCAGCATGGTGGTGTCACCGCGAGGCGAGGTGCTCGGCGAACTTCCCCCCGGGCGCTCCGACCTTCTGCGGCACACCCTCAACCTTGACGAGGCCGGAAGGTGGTACCTCGGCCAGCGCCGCCAGGACGTGCTGTCCCTGGCTTACCACGGAGCCGATCGCCCCGAGACGCAGCCCGCATAGGACGCCGGCCACCTGTGTCCTGCGGCTCAGGCTCTGGGGCTCAGCTGTTCTGTGGGAAGCCCAGGTTCACTCCGCCGTGGGAGGGGTCGAGCCACCGGCTGGTGACCACCTTGGATCGGACGAAGAAGTTCACTCCTTCCGGCCCGTACGCGTGCGCGTCACCGAACAGGGAGTCCTTCCACCCGCCGAAGGAGTAGTACGAGACCGGGACCGGGATCGGGACGTTCACGCCGACCATGCCGACCTCGATCTCGTTCTGGTAGCGCCGGACTGCGCCGCCGTCGTTGGTGAAGATGGCGGTGCCGTTGCCGTAGCGGTTGGTGTTGACCACCTCGACGGCGTCGTCGTAGCTGGGCACGCGCAGCACCGAGAGCACCGGTCCGAAGATCTCGTCGGTGTAGATGGACATGTCGGTGTCGACGTGATCGAAGAGGGTCGGCCCGAGCCAGAAGCCGGCGCGCTCACCGTCGATCGGGTGGCTTCGCCCGTCGACCACCAACTCTGCCCCCGCGGCCCGTCCAGCGTCCAGGTACGACACCACCCGGTCGCGGTGGGCGCCGGTGACCAGCGGTCCCATCTCGCAGCCGGGCCGACGGCCGTCGCCGACCTGGAGCGCGGCGATCCGCTCGCTGATCTTGTCGACCAGCGCGTCGCCGACCGGGTCGACGGCCACGACGACGGAGATGGCCATGCAGCGTTCGCCGGCCGAGCCGAAGCCGGCCGACACGGCGGCGTCGGCGGCGAGGTCGAGGTCGGCGTCGGGCAGGACGACCATGTGGTTCTTCGCGCCGCCGAGCGCCTGCACCCGCTTGCCGTTGCGGGTGCCGGTCTCGTAGACGTAGCGGGCGATCGGGGTGGAGCCGACGAAGGAGATCGCCTTCACCGCCGGGTGTTCGAGAATACGGTCGACTGCCTCCTTGTCGCCGTGCACGACGTTGAACACTCCGTCCGGTAGCCCGGCCTCGGCGAACAGTTCGGCGAGGAAGTTCGCCGCGGACGGGTCCTTCTCGCTCGGCTTGAGGACCACGGTGTTGCCGCACGCGATCGCGTTCGGCGCGAACCACAGCGGCACCATGGCGGGGAAGTTGAACGGGGTGATCACGCCGACCACGCCGAGCGGCTGCCGGATGGAGTACACGTCGACCTGGGTGGAGGCGTTCTCGCTGAACCCGCCCTTGAGCATCTGCGGGATGCCGCAGGCGAACTCCACGTTCTCCAGCCCGCGTTGGATCTCCCCCGCGGCGTCGGACAGCACCTTGCCGTGCTCGGCGGTGATGATCTTGGCTAGTTCGGGCCGGCGGGCGTTCAGCAGTTCCCGGAAGGCGAACATCACGTTCGACCGCTGGGCGAGGGAAGCCGTACGCCAGCGGGTGAAGGCCTCGCCGGCGGCGGCGACGGCCTGGTCGACGACCGCGGCGGTCGCGAAGTCGACGTGCCCTGCGATCTGTCCGGTGGCGGGGTCGTAGATGTCGCCGGCGCGTTCGGCGACGCCGTTCCACGGTTTGCCGCCGATCCAATGGGTGGTCCTCATCGCTGCTGCACCTCCTTGGCCACGGCCTCGATCGACTGGGTGAGGATCTCGAGCGCCTCGTCCGCCTCGGCCCGGGTCAGCGTCATCGGTGGTGCCAGGCGGATGACGTTGCCGTACAGGCCGCCCTTGCCGACGAGCAGTCCACGTTCCCGGGCTTCCTCGAGCAGGGCGGCGGCGGCCGCCGGGTGGGGCGCGCCGTCGGGTCCGACGAGTTCCAGCGCGATCATCAGGCCCTTGCCGCGGACGTCGCCGACCACGGGATGCGCCTGCGCGACCGCACGGAGGCCGTCGAGCAGGCGGGCGCCCAGGTCTGCGGCGTTGGCCTGGAGGTCGTGTTCCAGCAGATAGTTGAGCGAGGCCAGCGCGCCGCTGGTGGCGAGCGGGTTGCCGCCGAAGGTGGAGATCGAGTTGGCGCCGAGGCAGTCCATCAGGTCCGCCCGGGCGACGACTCCGCCGATCGCCAGGCCGTTGCCCAGGCCTTTGGCGAAGGTGATCGCGTCGGGTACGACGCCGTGCGCCTGGATGCCCCAGAAGTGCTCCCCGGTGCGGCCCCAGCCGGTCTGCACCTCGTCGGACACGAGGAGGATCCCGTATTCGTCGAGCACCTTCTTGAACTCGCCGAACAGCCCGTCCGGTGGGGTGGCGAAGCCGCCGACGCCCTGGATCGGTTCGACGATCATGCATGCGACGTCACCCGCGGTCGTCGTCTCGATGATCTCGCGCAGGTCGGCGACGCAGGCGCGGACGTAGTCCGCGTCGGACAGGTCCCGGAAGGGGCTGCGGTAGCGGTAGCCGCCGTGCACCCAGCTCACCTTGACGGGGCTGAGCGCGCTGGCCGACCAGCCGCGGATGCCGGTGATGCCGACGGTGGCGAACGCGCGGCCGTGGTAGGAGTTGCGCAGGGCGAGCACCTGCTCGCTGCGCCGGTGCTGGGTGGCGAGCATCAGCGCGGTCTCGTTCGCCTCGGTGCCCGAGTTGGTGAAGAACACCTTGGCGTCCGGGATCCCGGAGAGCTCCGCGATCTTCTCCGCGAGTTCGACCTGCGACTGGATCAGGTAGAGGGTGGAGGAGTGCAGCACGCCGGTGTCGATCTGCGACCGGAGGGCGTCGCTGATCTCGGCCACGTCGTAGCCGATCGCGTTGGTGAGGATGCCGGCGAAGAAGTCGAGGTAGGTGCGTCCCTCCCGGTCGGTCACCCGGCGACCGGACGCGCTGGCGAACTCGATCGGCTGTTCGTAGTACAGCGCCAGCCACTTCGGCATCACGGACCGGTGTCTGGTCAGCAGCTCGCGGTGCGCCATCGCGTCCTCCGTATCTCCGCCGGTAGGCCGAGTGTGGCGGCATTCGTTGTCCAACCGCTATGTGCAACCTGTACCGCTTCGCGGCCGCTGCCATTACGTTGTGTGCAATCCCGGTAGTGGGGAGGTCGCGGTGTATCCCTCTGTCGCAGAAGCCGTCGCGCTGCCGGTGATCCGGCGCGCGAGGCCGCAGGTGGTGGCCGGGTCGGCCGGGATGCAGGGCCGGGTCCGCTGGGTCCACGTGGCGGAGGTCGCCGACATCGCGCACCTGCTCCGCGGTGGGGAACTGGTACTGACCACCGGCATCGCGCTGCCGGAGGAGCCGGCGGCGCTCACGGGCTACGTGGAGGACCTGGCCGCGGTCCACGCGGCGGGACTGGTCATCGAGTTGGTCCGCCGTTGGAACGATCACGTGCCCGAGGCGCTCGTGACAGCCGCCGACCGGCACCGACTCCCCCTGATCACGCTCGCGGAGGAGACGCGGTTCGTGTCCGTCACCGAGGCGGTGGTGGCGCTGATCGTCGACGCCCAGCTCGCCGAGCTGCGGGCCGCCGAGCAGGTGCACGAGACGTTCACCTCGCTCACCGTGGCCGGGGCCGAGCCGGCCGAGGTGCTGCGCGAGGTGGCCAGGATCTCCGGGCTGCCGGTCGTGCTGGAGACGCTGGGGCACGAGGTGCTCGCGTACGACGCGGCCGGGCACGATCCCACCGAGCTGCTCGCGGAGTGGAGTCAGCGGTCCCGGTCCGTGGCCGTGCCCGAGCGAACGGCCTACGACGAGGAGGCCGGCTGGTTGGTCACGGTGGTCGGCGCGCAGGGCGCCGACTGGGGACGCCTGGTGCTGCTCTCGCCGGACCCTCCGCCGCACCGGCACATGGTGGTCGCGGAGCGGGCCGCGTCGGCCCTGGCGGTGCATCGGCTCGTGGCACGTGATCGGGAGAGCCTGGAACGGCAGACGCATCGGATGTTGCTCGCCCAACTGCTCGGTCAGGCGGTCCCACCGCCGGACCTGGCCGCCCGGGCGGCCGCGCTGGGCGTCGCCCTCGAACGACGTCAGCTCGTCGGGGTGGCGATCCGGCCCGGGCACATGACGCCGCGCGCGCCTGCGCTGGCCACCCAGGAGGTGCTGCGCGACCTCGCCGAGGTGACCGCGTCGGCCGCACGGCGGGTGTCGGTGCCCGCCCTGGTGGGCGTCGTGGACGACACGAGCGTACGGGCGCTGTTGTCGCTGCCCGCCCACGCCAGGGTCGACGCGGTCCTCCGTCGGCTGGCCGAGGAGGTCCACCGCTCGACAGCCGGCCCGGTGCTGGTGGCGGTCGGCACCACCGTGTCACACGCCGCCGAGGTGCGCCGCAGCCTCGGCGAGGCCGCCCACGTCGCGGGGGCGGCCCTCCGCACCCCCGGTGCGCAGCTCTACCACAAGCTGGACAACGTGCGCCTGCGCGGCCTGTTGCACCTGTTGCGCGAGGACGAGCGGGTCCAGGCGTTCGCCGACCGGGAGTTGGGCCCGCTGCTGGCGCGGGACGCCCACCAGCGCAGCCGGCTGGTGGAGCTGCTGCGCTGCTACTGCGAGCAGGGCGGGAACAAGTCGGCGGCGGCCGCCGCTGCGCACCTGTCGCGTACGGCCTACTACCAGCAGCTGTCGCGGATCGCGCAGGTGCTCGGGGTGTCGCTGGAGGACCCGGAGTCGGTGCTGTCGCTGTACGTCGCGCTCCTGGTGCACGAACTCGACGCGTAGGACCCTCGCCGCGCTAATTCACCCGCCGTGCTGATTGACAGGCGGGTGCGGGCATGCCGTGGACAGAGTGTGCCCCGATCAAGGCAAGCGTGGACACTTTGCCGCTGCCCGTGGCGGGCTCGCGACACCCACCATTCCCACATAAAGATCGCGCTGAACCGCCCACCAGGAGCGCGTGAGCCGGGTTGGTCGGCCAGTGTTGCGGCACCGTAACAGGAGGTGACCGATGACCGTCGAACCCCTGCCCCCGGCCGAAACCGCCGCGGTCGAGCCCGGCACGCAGATCACCCATCCGGACGGCCGAGTCGAGTTGCGCGACTTCTCCACGATCGCCGACAGCCGCTACTTCAACGAGGAGCTGGCCCCGGTACCGATCGAGAAGCGCACCTGGAACACGTACAACTTCGCGGCGCTGTGGATCGGCATGGCGCACAACATCCCCACCTACCTGCTCGCCGCCGGGCTCATCCAGCTCGGGATGAACTGGGTGCAGGCGTTCCTCACGATCACGCTGGGCAACCTGCTCGTCCTGATCCCGATGCTGTTGAACAGCCACGCCGGCACCAAGTACGGGATTCCCTTCCCGGTCTTCGCCCGCGCGTTCTACGGAGTCCGCGGCGCGAACCTCCCGGCTCTGCTGCGCGCGTTCATCGCGTGCGGCTGGTTCGGCATCCAGACCTGGATCGGCGGCGAGGCGATCTACGCGATCGCCGGCAAGCTGCTCGGCTCCTGGTGGGTCGACGCGGCGACGGTCATGGACTACCCGTGGACGCTGTGGGCCTCGTTCCTCGTCTTCTGGGCGATCGAGATGGCGATCATCTGGCGGGGCATGGACACCCTGCGGCGCTTCGAGAACTGGGCCGCGCCGTTCGTCATCGTGGTCGCCGTCGCCCTGCTGATCTGGGTCCTGGTCGAGGCGGGCGGGCTCGGCCCGATCCTGTCCGAGCCGTCGAAGCTGGGCTGGGGCGCCGACTTCTGGAAGCTGTTCGCGCCGTCACTGATGGGGATGATCGCCTTCTGGGCGACCCTCTCGCTGAACATCCCCGACTTCACCCGATTCGGCGGCAGCCAGCGGCAGCAGGCGTACGGCCAGGTCCTCGGCCTGCCGACCACGATGTCGTTCTTCGCCATCCTGTCGATCCTGATCACCTCGGGCACGGCCGTGATCTACGGCGAGGCGATCTGGGACCCGATCCAGCTGGCGGCCAAGTTCGAGAACCCGCTGGTGGTCGCGCTCGGCCTGTTCACGGTCGTGGTGGCGACGTTGTCGGTGAACGTCGCGGCGAACACGGTCAGCCCGGCGTACGACTTCTCCAACGCCGCGCCCCGGCTGGTGAGCTTCCGGACCGGAGGGCTGATCACCGGCGTGCTCGGCATCCTGATCCAGCCGTGGCGGCTGGTGCAGGACCCCAACATCTACATCTTCGTGTGGCTCGGGTTCTACGGCGGCCTGCTCGGCGCCGTCGCCGGGGTGCTCATCGCCGGATACTGGGTCCGTAACCGCACGCGCCTCCAGTTGCCCGCCCTCTACCGTCCCGAGGGCCGCTACTGGTTCTCCGGCGGCTGGAACTGGGCGGCCATCGTCGCCACCGTCGTCGGCGCGGTCCTCGCGGTCGGTGGCGCCTACTCGGCACCGGGCAAGGGGCCGTTCCCCGAGGACGGGCTCATCCCGTTCCTCAAGCCGCTCTACGACTACAGCTGGGTGGTCGGTCTGATCGCCGGGTTCCTCGTCTACCTGGCGCTGTCGATGCCGCCGCGCGGCAGCCACGCGAAGGGGGAGATCAGGTGAGCAACATCATCCGAGCCGGGCTGGTGCAGCAGAAGTGGACCGGCGACAAGGAGTCGATGATCGCGAACGCGGTGGCGGCGATCCGCAGCGCCGCGTCGCAGGGCGCACAGGTCGTCTGCCTGCAGGAGTTGTTCTACGGTCCGTACTTCTGCCAGGTGCAGGACGCCGACTACTACTCGTACACCGAGGCGATCCCGGACGGGCCGACGACCGCGCTGATGCGTGAGCTGGCCGAGCAGCACGGTGTGGTGCTGATCGTGCCGATGTACGAACAGGAACAACCAGGCGTCTACTACAACACGGCGGCGGTCATCGACGCCGACGGCACCTACCTCGGCAAGCACCGCAAGAACCACATCCCGCAGGTGAAGGGGTTCTGGGAGAAGTTCTACTTCCGGCCCGGAAACCTCGGCTATCCGGTGTTCGACACCGCGGTGGGTCGCATCGGCGTCTACATCTGCTACGAACGGCACTTCCCCGAAGGCTGGCGGGCGCTGGGGCTGGCCGGCGCGAAGATCGTCTTCAACCCCTCCGCCACGAGCCGGGGCCTGTCGGAGTACCTCTGGCGCCTCGAGCAGCCGGCCGCCGCGGTCGCCAACGAGTACTACGTCGGCACGATCAACCGGGTCGGCGTGGAACCGTTGGGCGACAACGACTTCTACGGCCAGTCCTACTTCGTCGACCCGCGGGGGCAACTGGTCGGCGACGCCGCGTCGGACACCGAGGAAGAGGTCGTCATCCGCGATCTCGACATGGACCGGCTGGCCGAGGTGCGCGACCTGTGGGCGTTCTACCGCGACCGCCGGCCGGAGACCTACGAATCGCTGGTGACGCCGTGAGCATCGTCATCCGCAACGGAACAGTCGTCAACGCCACCGGGGAGTACCCGGCGGACGTGCTGGTGGAGGGCGAGCGGATCGCCGCGCTCGCCGCGCCGGACTCGGGTCTGGCCGAGCAGTGGGCGTCCGGCGCCGAGCGAGTCATCGACGCCGCCGGGAAGTACGTGGTGCCGGGCGGCATCGACGGCCACACCCACATGGAGATGCCGTTCGGCGGCACCTTCTCGGCCGACAACTTCGAGAGCGGGACGATCGCGGCGGCCTGGGGCGGCACGACCACGATCATCGACTTCGCCGTGCAGGGCAAGGGCACGTCGTTACTGTCCGCGCTGGACAGGTGGCACAGCAAGGCCGACGGCAACTGCGCGATCGACTACGGGTTCCACATGATCGTCTCGGACGTCAACGACACGTCGCTCAAGGAGATGGAGACCTGCATCGACGCGGGCGTGAACACCTTCAAGATGTTCATGGCCTACCCGGGTGTCTTCTACGCCACGGACGGGGAGATCCTGCGGGCGATGCAGAAGGCCCGGGACACCGGATCGATGATCATGATGCACGCGGAGAACGGCATCGCCATCGACCAGCTCGTCGTGCAGGCACTGGCCAGTGGGCGGACCGACCCGGTGCAGCACGGGCTGACCCGGCCGCCCGAGCTGGAAGGCGAGGCGACGTCCCGGGCGATTACCCTGGCGAAGGTCACCGGCGCGCCGCTGTACATCGTGCACCTGTCCGCCGCGCACGCCCTCGACGCGGTCACCCAGGCCCGCGACACCGGGCAGAACGTGTTCGCGGAGACCTGCCCGCAGTACCTGTTCCTGTCGCTGGACGACCTGGCCAGGCCCGACTTCGAGGGCGCGAAGTACGTCGCCTCTCCCCCGCTGCGACCCAAGGAGCACCAGGCGGAGCTGTGGCGGGGCCTGCGCACCAACGACCTGTCGCTGGTGTCCACCGACCACTGCCCCTTCTGCTTCAAGGACCAGAAGGAGTTGGGCCGGGGAGACTTCTCGAAGATCCCCAACGGGATGCCGGGCGTCGAGCACCGGATGGACCTGCTCTACCAGGGCGTCGTGAAGGGCGAGATCACCCTGCCGCGCTGGGTCGAGATCAGCTCGACCACGCCCGCCCGGATGTTCGGTCTCTACCCGCGCAAGGGCGTCATCGCCCCGGGCGCGGACGCCGACATCACGGTGTACGACCCGACGGCCGAGCAGACCATCTCCGCCGGCAGCCACCACATGAACGTGGACTATTCCGCGTACGAGGGCATGCGGCTGACCGGGAAGGTCTCCACCGTGTTGTCCCGCGGCCGGGTCGTGGTCGACGACAACGCCTTCCACGGCGCCGCCGGGCACGGCACGTTCCTGAAGCGCGACCTCAGCCAGTACCTGGTCTGACGAGGAGTTGACCGTGGACTTCGGTGTCGTACTGCAGACCGACCCGCCCGCTCGAGACGTCGTGGCGGGCCTCGCCGCCGCCGAGGACAACGGCTTCCGCTACGGGTGGACGTTCGACTCCTGCGTGCTGTGGCAGGAGCCGTTCGTCATCTACTCGCAGGTCCTCGCCGCGACCAAGCACCTGATCGTCGGACCGATGGTGACCAACCCGAGCACCCGCGACTGGTCGGTCACGGCGTCACTCTTCGCCACCCTCAACGACATGTTCGGCAACCGAACCGTCTGCGGGATCGGCCGGGGCGACTCGGCCCGCCGGGTCATCGGCCAACCGCCGGCGAGCCTGGCCACCCTCGGAAGCGCCATGCGCGTGATCAAGGAACTGGCTGAGGGACGCGCCGTCGAACACCACGGCACGCCGGTGCGCATCCCGTGGGTGCGTGACGGCAAGCTGGAGATCTGGATGGCCGCCTACGGCCCGAAGGCGCTGCGGCTGGTCGGCGAGCAGGCCGACGGCTTCATCCTGCAGACCGCCGACCCGGACATCGCCCGCTGGACGATCGGCACGGTACGCGACGCGGCCAGCGCCGCCGGCCGGGATCCGGACTCGATCACGATGTGTGTGGCCGCCCCCGCCTACGTGGGGACGAACCTCGTGCACCAACGGGATCAGCTGCGCTGGTTCGGCGGCATGGTCGGCAACCACGTGGCCGACCTGGTCGCCCGCTACGGCGACTCCGGCGTGGTGCCGAAGGCGCTGACCGACTACATCACCGGCCGCGAGGGCTACGACTACGCCCACCACGGCCGCGCCGGCAATCCGTCCACCGACTTCGTCCCCGACGCCATCGTCGACCGATTCTGCCTGCTCGGCCCCGAGTCGGCCCATGTCGACCGGCTGCAGGAGCTCAAGGAGATCGGGGTCGACAACTTCGCCCTCTACCTCATGCACGACGACAAGGAGAAGACCCTCACCGCGTACGGCAAGAACGTGATCACGCACGTCTAGCGCGTCGCGCACGACGGTGCGCTCGGCAGGGCCGGCCCGACTGTCACGCCCGCGGGCCGGGGTTCAGGCCGTGATGATCACGTGCAGGTTCCGCGGCCCGTGGACGCCCTCGACCCGGTTGAGTTCGATGTCGCTGGTGGCGGAGGGCCCGCTGATCCAGGTCAGCGGCCGGTGCGGATCGACCCGGGCGAGGGCGTCCGGCACGGTGGCGACGACCTGCGTGGCCCCCAGCACGCACACGTGCACGTCGGGCAGCAGCGTGATGATCCGGCGGCCCTGGTCCGGGGCTCCGTCGAGCACGATGGTGCCGGTCTCGGCGATCGCCACGGCCGCCGCGGTGACGACCCCGTCCACGGCCGCGATCCGCGCCGCGGTGAGGTTGTCGTCCGGCACCGCGGTGACGCTGTCGGGCAGCCAGTGCCGGGGCAGTTCGGGTGGCACCACGATCTGCCGGCCGCCGAGCACCTCGTCGACGACCCGGGCGACGTCCGCGGCCCCGCACCGGTGGACGGTGGCCCGATAGTCGGTGAGGCGGTCCACGAACAGGTCGAGGTCGGTGACGACGGAGCCGGCGGGCCGGTAGTCGCGGGAGACCTCGGCCGGCGCGGCTCGCGGCTCGCCCAGGGCGGCGCGGAGCCGGCCGAGGATGAGGTCGCGTCCGGTCACCTCTCCGCCCACCACTGGCGGAAGGTCTGCGGCGGCGGTTCCGGTAGGTCGCGGCTGGCCGTCCAGCCGGACAGTGGAGGTGGCAGGCCGCGTCCGCGCGGGCCGGCCACCCGGCTCAGCCGCGCGCCGCGTTGCGCGGCCGCGTACAGCGCGGGGTGGTCCATGGTGTACGCGGCGGCGGCCATGGCGGCGGCCTCGGCCCGCGGGTGGGGGGCCTCGGCGCGCAGGTGGACCAGGAGCTCCGGGATGTTGATCATCACGGGGCAGGCGTCGTAGCAGGCCCCGCAGAGCGACGAGGCGTACGGCAGGGAGGCGTTCTCGGCGATTCCGGTGAGCTGCGGGGAGAGCACCGCCCCGATCGGGCCCGGGTAGACCGAGCCGTACGCGTGCCCGCCGGTGCGTTCGTACACGGGGCAGACGTTCAGGCAGGCGGAGCAGCGGATGCAGTGCAGGGCCTGCCGTCCCACCGGGTCGGCCAGCACGGCGCTGCGGCCGTTGTCCAGCAGGACGAGGTGCACCTGCTGCGGCCCGTCGCCCGGCGTCACGCCCGTCCACATCGAGGTGTACGGGTTCATCCGCTCCCCCGTCGAGGCGCGGGGCAGCAGTTGCAGGAACACCGCCAGGTCTGCCCACGTGGGCACGACCTTCTCGATGCCCATCACCGTGATCAGCGTGTCGGGCAGGGTCAGGCACATCCGCCCGTTGCCCTCCGACTCCACCACGGCCAGGGTGCCGGTCTCGGCGACGGCGAAGTTCGCCCCGGAGATCGCCACCTTCGTGCTGAGGAAGGTCCGCCGCAGATGCCGGCGCGCCGCAGCCGCCAGGGCCGCCGGCTCGTCGGTCAGGCCCGGGTCGACGTCGGGCATCTCGCGCAGGAAGATCTCCCGGATCTCCGCCCGGTTGCGGTGGATCGCCGGCACCAGGATGTGACTCGGTTTGTCCCGCCCGAGCTGCACGATCAGCTCGGCGAGGTCGGTCTCGACCGGCTCGATCCCGACCGCCTCCAGGGCCTCGTTCAGGCCGATCTCCTGGGTGGCCATCGACTTGACCTTCATCACCCGGTCGGCGCCGGTCGCCCGCACCAGCTCGGTGACGATCCGGTTGGCCTCCACCGCGTCGGCCGCCCAGTGCACGGTGCCACCCGCGGCGGTGACCGCCGCCTCCAGCTGTTCCAGCAGCTCGGGCAGGCGCGCCAGCACCTCCGCCTTGATCGCCCGGCCGGCGGCCCGCAGCTCCTGCCAGTCCGGCACCTCACCGATCACGGCCCCCGACTTGCCGCGGATCGTCGTGGTGGCATGTCGCAGGTTCCGGCGAAGCTGGGCGTCACCCAACGCCCGCCGGGCCGCGACCGGGAACGGCTCGTCGCCACGCAGCTGCCCCACCCCGCGCGGCGCGGTCGTCGGCATGCCCAGGAAGGTCCTGCTCACGACCGCACCTCCAACCGGTCCCGCTCACCGGCTGGCTCCGACCGATCCGTGCTGGCGAGGACCTCCGCCAGATGCACCGTCCGCACCCCCGCTCTCAGGCGGGACAGCCCGCCGCCGATGTGCATCAGGCACGACGCGTCCCCGGCGGTGCACACGTCCGCCCTCGTGGCCAGCACATTCTGTATCTTGTCCGCCAGCATCGCCGTCGAGGTGTCCGCGTTCTTCAGCGCGAAGGTGCCCCCGAAGCCGCAGCACTGCTCCGCCTGCGGCAGCTCCACCAGCTCCAGGCCACGCACCTCGCGCAGCAGGCGCAACGGCTTGTCCCCGACCCGGGTCATCCGCAGGGAGTGGCAGGTCGGGTGGTACGTCACCCGGTGCGGAAAGTACGCCCCGACATCGGTCACCCCCAGCACGTCGATCAGCAGCTCCGACAGCTCATACGTGCGCGCGGCCACCTCCTCCGCCCGACTCGCCAGCCGCTCGTCCCCCGCCCGACGCGCCACCATCGCGTGCTGATGCCGCACCGATCCCACGCACGAGGCCGACGGCGCCACCGCCACGTCGTACGGGGCGAACACCCGCACGTGCCGGCGGACCAGCCGTAGTGCCTCGTCCGGATAGCCGGTGTTGATGTGCATCTGCCCGCAGCAGGTCTGATCCTCGGGGAAGACCACCTCGTGGCCCAGGCGCTCCAGCAGCCGTACGGTCGCTCTGGCCGCCTCCGGAAAGAGGGTGTCGGCCAGGCAGGTAACGAACAGGGCGATCCGCATCCTCAGCCACCCATCCGATCTTCGGCGGCTCGCCCGGCGAGCGCCGTCACGCCGTACGCAGCCAGCCGAGGGTCTTCATGGTGGCAAGGCTAGTCGCCTTGAGGCCGGCGTCGGACACGGTCCAGAGCACGCCGTCGACCACCAGTGACCGCCGGATCATCACCAGCTCCCCGGAACGTCCGGCGGCGAGCTCGTGGTCGACGGTGCCGACCTCGGTGAACCCGCCGTCGCCGACGCGCAACGCCAGCGCCACGTTGCTCGGCAGGCCCCGCTTGCTCACGGCGCCCGCGCCGGGGACGGTCAGGGGAACCACGACCAGGCGTTCGGCCGACCAGTACAGGAAGGCGTGCGGGTCGAACTCCGCTTCGGATTGCCCCTGCCGGACGTGGTACTGCGCGATCCGGCTCGGCTCGGCCGGATCGGCGACGTTGAAAAGCGAGAGCTGGGTGCCCTGGACCCGCCCCTGGCCGGACGCCTCCTGCCCGACGCCGAGCAGCCGTCCTTCGCCGACCGGGTGCAGGTACGCCGAATACCCGTTGATCTTCAGTTCCCCGCTCACCTTCGGCGCGGTCGGATCACGCAGGTCGACGGTGTAGAGCGGATCGGTCTGCCGGAAGGTGACGACGTATCCGCTGCCGCCGACGAACCGTACGGCGTGGATCCGTTCCCCCTTGCCCAGGCCGGTGACCTTGCCGACCTGGGCCAGTGTCGTGCCGTCGGCGCGCAGGACGTACACGCTGGACGTCGAGTTGGGCCGGTCACCCCAGGTACGGCCACTGGTGGTGGCGACGCGCAGATGCCCGTCCCACTCCGACATCGCGTACTGGTTGATCAGCCAACCCGGAACGGTGGCGGCGGCGACGTACCGCGGGGGGCCTGCCCCCGCGGTGTCGAACTGGTAGATCTCGGTGGTCTCGTCCTTGGGATCGGGGGCGACGTTGCGCGCGGTCAGCATGGGCAGCACCCGCCAGCGTTGGTCGTTGGCGACGTACAGCCGGCTTCCGGTGCTGTAGACGGTGTCGCCGTCGGCGGTCAGGGTGACCGGGTCGCCGGCGCTGAGCATGGCCGCCCCGAGGTCGAAGCTGAGGACGGTCACCAGCGAGGTACCGGAGTAGCTGGCCGGCCGGCTCACCCGTTCGCAGTCGACCCGTCCGGTGCTGGTTCGTCCACCGGCGGTGACCTCGTACCGAGGCAGCCAGTCGTCGGCCGTGGCCCTGTCGATGATCTCGCGGTTGGCAGCGGTGCGCTGTGCGTCGGTGGCCCGTTCCCGGTACGGGAAGGCGATCCGGGGCGCGGAGCGGACCACGACCCGGACCGTCGTGCCGACCTGGCGGGCGTCCACCAGGCTGCCGTCGATCCGGTACTCCCCGATGATTTTCGGCGGCCCCGCGAGGTCGACCATGACCAGGCGTGGACCGACGATGTCGCCACGGGTCGGACCGGCTGCCGCGGGCCGCCCCTCCGGGACGGCCGGTTTCGCGATCGCGGCCCACCCCTCGCGGAGCAGCACCAGCGCCCGGTCACCGTGGAGGAGGAGGCTGCCGTCGGCCCAGCCGAACCGGTCGGCACCGGGCGCCAACTCCAGCGCCCCGGTCAGCTGCCGGGTGGCCGGGTCGATCACGTACAACTTGCCCCGGGTGACGGTGACGATCCGCTTGCCGTCGGTCTTGACCAGGTCCGGTTCGTCGACCCCAGCCTCGTGCGTGTTCGTGCCCGAGTGGTCGGGGGTCCCGGCTCCGGCCGCGTTGGCCCCGGGCGCCGCGTCCACCGACTTCGCCGCGGGCGCTCCGGCCTGTTCCGCCCTGCCGAAGGTACGGGCATCCCCGCCCGGCCCGAACCCCCAGGGCCCGACGTACGCCTTGGCGGCCGTTTTGAGCTGCCGCAGCGCCTGCGCGCAGGAGTCGAACGCGACGAGCCGGAACCCGCCGGCCGGCACTCCCCCGGGCCGTGGTGGCGTGGGGACGGCCTCCGCCGTGCACCCGCTGAGCAGCGACAGACTGGCGACAAGGACCAGCCCCATGACTCGGGGAACGCCGGCCGTCCGATGACGTGGGGGCACGCTGCTGCCTGTCATGCCCCTAGGACGTGTCCGTCCTGGGTTGGGTTCCCGGCCCGAGGCACCTGGATCAGGTCGCTACGGCGTCCGGTCGGGGGCGGCGCGATGCCGCCCTGGCCGCCCGGAGACAGCTTCGCCCCGATATTCTGCCTGACATGATCAACTCGTACGCGGGCCTTGACGATGCCGGGGTCGCGGTGGCTGCGGCCCGTGCCGGAGCGGACGTGGTGCGGGACATGTACGGCCAACGGCTCAGCCGCATCGACAAGGGCGCCGGGGACTTCGCCACCGCCGCCGATGTGGAGGCCGAGCAGACGATCCTCGCCGTCATCCGTGCGGCTCGGCCCGATGACGCGGTGCTCGGCGAGGAAGGCGGCCGGCGGGGCGCGGCCGACGCTGCGCGCCAGTGGCTGGTGGATCCCCTGTGCGGCACCCTGAACTACGCCGTCGGCAACATGCTGGTGGCCGTCAACGTGGCGCTGCGCAACGGGGCGGCGGCGGTGGCCGACCCGTTCAGCGGCGAGGTCTTCTTCACCGACGGTGAGACGGCCTGGGTGCGGCAGGACGGTGTCGACGCGCGGTTGACGCCGACTCCCGCCAACCAACTGGTGGACGTCAACCTGGACCCGCCGTTTCCGAGCGCGCCCGGATTCCGGGCCGTCGACCTGCTGGCCCACCCCGGGTTCGTCGAGCGGTTCCGGCCGCGGGTCGTGTCCACCACCCTGGCATTGGCCTGGGTCGCGGCCGGCAAGCGCGCCGCGTACGTCACCGACGGCGGTGACCTGTCCGGGAGTGTGCACTTCGCCGCCGGCATCGCGGTGTGCCGGGCCGCCGGCTGCGTGGTCACCGGGATCGACGGCGCCCCGCTCGGGCCGGCGGGCCGCGGGCTGGTGGTGGCCGGCGACGCCGAGACCCACGGGCTGCTGATGTCGATGATCCGCGGCCGGGGCTAGTGGGGTGACCGCACAGGTCTCGCCGGGCCGGGTCAGGCCGCGGCACGAGCGGATCACTCCGACGGGTGCAGCTGCTGGTGGATCGGGACCTCAAGGCCGGTGAGGGGACGGCCCGAGCCTCCCCAGGCCTGGGCGATGATCTCGGCGGCGATCGCCACGGCCGTCTCCTCCGGCGTCCGCGCGCCGAGGTCCAGCCCGATCGGCGAGGAGAGCCGGGCCAGGGCGCCTTCGTCCACACCCTCTTCTCGCAGCCGTCGCAGCCGGTCCGCGTGGGTGCGGCGGCTGCCCATCGCGCCGATGTAGCGGGCCGGCGTGTGCAGGGCGAGCTTCAGCAGCGGCACGTCGAACTTCGGGTCGTGGGTCAGCACGCAGAGCACGGTGCGCTCGTCGACGGTGGTCGACTCCAGGTACTTGTGCGGCCATTGCACGACGAGGTCGTCGGCCTCGGGGAAGCGTCTGCGGGTGGCGAACACGGGGCGGGCGTCGCAGACGGTGACGCGGTAGCCGAGGAACCGGCCGATCCGGGCCACCGCGGCGGCGTAGTCGATCGCCCCGAAGACGATCATCCGGGGCGGCGGCAGGTACGACTGGACGAAGACCGAGACCTCGTCGCGTCGCTGCTCCCCCTTCCTCCCGAGGCGGATCGTGCCGGTGGTGCCGAGCGCGAGCATGCCGGCAGCCTGCTGCGCCGCCGCGCGGTCCAGGTCGGGGTCGCCGAGGCTGCCCGCGACCCGGTCGGGCCAGAGCACCAGCTGCGCATCCTCGAGCGAGGCCGTGGCGACCGGCCGGCCGGTCCGGATCGCGGCGAGCACCTCGTCGGGCTCGGTCAGCGCGGTGTCCGGCCGGACCAGGATCTCGATGGTGCCGCCGCAGGTCAGACCGACGTCGAACGCGTCGTCGTCGCTGACGCCGTACGTCTGGACGTGGGCCGTGCCGGTCTCGAGGGACGCCAGGCACAGCTCGTAGACGGCGGCCTCGACGCAGCCACCGGAGACGCTGCCCAGGACCTCGCCGTGGGCGGAGACCGCCATGGCCGCGCCCGGTTGCCGGGGCGCCGAGCGCCAGGTCCGTACGACGGTGGCCACGGCGAAGGCGACACCGGCGGCGCGCCAGGCGATCAACCCGTCGGCGATGTCCCGCATGACGGCACGATCCGCGAGCCGCGGCACACCGTCAACGCCGACCTAAGGATCTGCTTAGGTCGGCGTTGACTTTGCCGGGTGCCGGGGCGAGATTTTGCCGGACTGCGGAGGTGCGACATGCAGGTCCCGGCACCGTTCGAGTACGAGCGAGCCACCACTGTGGATCAGGCCATCGGCCTGTTGGAGCGGCTGGGCAGCGGGGCGCGGCTGATCGCGGGCGGGCACAGCCTGCTGCCCATGATGAAGCTTCGTCTGGCCAACTTCGACTATCTGATCGACATCAACGATCTGCACGCGGAACTGGGCTACATCCGGCCCGGCCCCGACGAGCTGCGGATCGGCGCACTCACCCGGCACCGCGAACTGCTCGAGTCCGCGGAGCTGGCCGCGGCGTTCCCGATCTTCGCCGACGCGGAGCGGGTGATCGCCGACCCGGTGGTGCGCAACCGGGGCACGTTGGGCGGGTCGCTGTGCCAGGCCGACCCGTCGGAGGACCTCTCGGCGGTGTGCACGACGCTGGACGCGAGCTGCGTGATCCGCGGGCCCGGCGGCGCCGAGCGGGTCGTGTCCATGGAGGAGTTCCACGTCGGCCCGTACGAGACGGCGGTCGGCGACGCCGAGATCCTGGTCGAGGTCCGGCTGCCGGTGCGGCCGGGCGGCGGCAGCGCGTACGAGAAGGTCGAGCGCCGCGCCGGTGACTGGGCGGTGGTGTCGGCCGGCGCGGCGGTCTGGCTCGACGGCGGCGTGGTCGTGGACGCCCGGGCCGGGCTGGCCGCGGTGGGGCCCAACACCACGGGCCTCCCGGGGATCTCGGCGCTGCTTCGCGGCCGGCAGCCGAGCGAGGACCTGCTGAAGCAGGCCGGAGCGATCGCGGCGCGCAGCTGCGATCCGGTCAGCGACCAGCGCGGCAGCGCGGACTACAAGCGGCATCTGGCCGCCGAGCTGACCAGACGGGCCCTGCGCCGGGCCGTGGAGCGGGCGAGGAGCTGAACATGCAGGTGACGATGACCGTCAACGACGTCGAGGTCACTCGGGAGATCGAGGGCCGGCTGCTGCTGGTGCACTTCCTGCGGGACGTGCTGGGCCTGACCGGCACGCACTGGGGCTGCGACACCAGCAACTGCGGCACCTGCGTGGTGTGGCTGGACGGCGAGCCGGTGAAGTCGTGCACCGTACTGGCCGCGATGGCCGGAGGTCACGAGGTGCGCACGGTCGAGGGCCTGGCCGCCGGCGGCGAGCTGGACCCGGTCCAGCAGGGGTTCATGCAGTGTCACGGCCTGCAGTGCGGCTTCTGCACGCCCGGGATGATGATGACGGCCCGGGCGCTGCTCGACCGGAACCCGGACCCGACGGAGGCGGAGATCCGCGAGGCGATCTCGGGGCAGATCTGCCGGTGTACGGGTTACGCCACCATCGTGCGGTCGGTGCGCTGGGCGGCCGTGCACGAGGCGGCCGCCGCCGCCCAGGTCACCGAGACCACCGAATCAGACGACGCCGGTGAGATCGCGAACGCCGGCCAGCCCGCCGGGAGCCTGTCATGACGGCCGTGCACGAGCGCCCGGACACCTTCCACGACAACGACCAGAAGCCGGTCGGGCACGGCCGGATGCTGCGCAAGGAGGACCCGCGGTTCCTGCGCGGTCGCGGCCGGTACGTCGACGACGTCCAGCTTCCCGGCATGCTGCACCTCGCCATCCTCCGGGCGCCGGTGGCGCACGCCCGCATTCTCGGCATCGACACCAGCGCGGCCGAGGCCTCGCCGGGGGTGAAGGCGGTCGTGACCGGGGCGATGCTCGCGGAGCAGAACCTGGCCTGGATGCCGACCCTCTCCAACGACGTGCAGGCCGTGCTCGCCACCGACAAGGTCCGCTTCCAGGGCCAGGAGGTGGCGTTCGTCGTCGCCGACGACCGGTATGCGGCGCGGGACGCGCTGGAACTGATCGACGTCGAGTACGACGTCCTCGACCCGGTCGTCGACGCCCGCCGCGCGCTGGAGCCGGACGCGCCGCTGATCCGCGACGACCTCGAGGGCAAGGCGAACAACCACTGCTTCGACTGGGAGACCGGCGACGAGGCGGCCACCGCGGCCGTGTTCGCCCGCGCCGACGTGGTGGTCGCCCAGGACATCGTCTACCCCCGGGTGCACCCAGCGCCGATGGAGACGTGCGGAGCGGTCGCCGACTTCGACGCGGTGGAGGGCAAGCTGCGGCTCTGGTCCACCACCCAGGCCCCGCACGCGCACCGCACCCTCTACGCCATCGTGGCGGGCATCCCCGAGCACAAGATCCAGGTGATCTCGCCGGACATCGGCGGCGGGTTCGGCAACAAGGTGCCGATCTATCCCGGGTACGTCTGCGCGATCGTCGCGTCGATCGTCACCGGCAAGCCGGTGAAGTGGATGGAGGACCGGTCGGAGAACCTGGTCAGCACCGGCTTCGCCCGCGACTACATCATGCGCGGCGAGATCGCGGCGACCCGCGACGGCCGGATCCTGGCCATCCGCACCAACGTGCTCGCCGACCACGGCGCGTTCAACGGCACCGCCGCGCCGGTGAAGTACCCGGCCGGCTTCTTCGGGGTGTTCACCGGCAGCTACGACATCGAGGCCGCCTACTGCCGGATGACCGCGGTCTACACGAACAAGGCGCCGGGCGGTGTGGCGTACGCCTGCTCGTTCCGGATCACCGAGGCCGTCTACCTGGTCGAGCGGATCGTCGACTGCCTCGCCGACGAGCTGGGCATGGACCCGGCGGAGCTGCGGCTGAAGAACTTCATCCGGCCGGAGCAGTTCCCGTACACGACGAAGACCGGCTGGGTGTACGACTCCGGCAACTACGAGCCCACCATGCGGCTGGCGATGGACATGGCCGGCTACCACGAGCTGCGCCGCGAGCAGGAGGAGAAGCGGGCCCGGGGCGAGCTGATGGGCATCGGCATCGCGTTCTTCACCGAGGCCGTCGGCGCCGGGCCCCGCAAGGACATGGACATCCTCGGCCTGGGCATGGCCGACGGCTGCGAGCTGCGCGTGCACCCGACCGGCAAGGCCGTGGTGCGGCTCAGCGTGCAGTCCCAGGGCCAGGGACACGAGACGACGTTCGCGCAGATCGTCGCCGAGGAGATCGGCATCCCGCCGGCCGACATCGACGTGGTGCACGGCGACACCGACAACACCCCGTTCGGCCTCGGCACGTACGGCAGCCGCTCGACGCCGGTGTCCGGTGCGGCGGCGGCCCTCGTCGCCCGGAAGGTCCGCGACAAGGCCCGGATCATCGCCTCCGGGATGCTCGAGGTGTCGGTCGCCGACCTGGAGTGGGAGAAGGGCGCCTTCCACGTCAAGGGCGACCCGGGCAAGACGGTGACGATCCAGGAGATCGCCCTGCGCGCGCACGGCGCCGGCGACCTGCCCGAGGGCATCGAGGGTGGGCTGGAGGCGCAGATCTGCTACAACCCGTCGAACCTGACCTACCCCCACGGCGCGTACATCTGTGTGGTGGACGTCGATCCCGGCACCGCCCAGGTGAAGGTGCGGCGGTTCATCGCGGTCGACGACTGCGGCACCCGGATCAACCCGATGATCATCGAGGGGCAGGTGCACGGCGGGCTGACCGACGGGGTCGGCATGGCCCTGATGGAGATGATCGCGTTCGACGAGGACGGCAACTGCCTCGGCGCGTCGCTGATGGACTACCTGATCCCGACGGCGCTCGAGGTGCCCGACTGGGAGACCGGCTTCACCGTCACCCCGTCGCCGCACCACCCGATCGGCGCGAAGGGCGTGGGCGAGTCGGCCACCGTCGGGTCGCCGCCCGCGATCGTCAACGCGGTCGTCGACGCCCTCAAACCCTTCGGCGTACGGCATGCCGACATGCCGTTGACGCCGTCGCGGGTCTGGGACGCGATGCGCGGCAACGCCCGCCCGCCGGTCTGAGGGAGGCCGCCATGACCACCATCGCCGACCGCGCCCGCGAGCTGACCGTGTCGCGCGCGCCGTTCGTGCACGCCACCGTGGTCCGCGCCCAGGACCCGACGTCGGCGCGGCCCGGCGACGACGCGGTGATCCTGCCGGACGGCACGATCGAGGGTTTCGTCGGCGGGGTGTGCGCCGAGAGTTCGGTGCGGGCGGCCGCCCTGGACACCCTGCGCGACGGCACCACCCTGCTGCTGCGGGTCCTGCCGGACGGCACGGCCACGTTCCCCGACACCCCGGGGGCACGGGTCGTGGTCAACCCGTGCCACTCCGGCGGCGCCATCGAGATCTTCCTGCGCCCGGTGCTACCCGTGCCCGTGCTGGGCCTGGTCGGCAGCACGCCGATCAGCGCCGCGGTGGCCACGCTGGCCGCGTTCCTCGACTTCGAGGTCGCCACGTCCGGCGACTACGCGGGCGCGACCGCGGTCGTGGTGGCCGGTCTCGGCAAGGGCGAGCAGGACGCGATCCGGGCCGCGCTGGATGCCGGCGTGGGCTTCGTCGCGCTGGTCGCCAGCCGCACGCGCGGCGCGGCCCTGCTCGACGAACTGGCGCTGACCGACGCCGAGCGCGCCCGCGTCCACACCCCGGCAGGCCTGGAGATCGGCGCGCGCTCGCCGCAGGAGATCGCCCTGTCGATCATGGCCGAGGTGGTCCGGGCGCTCCGGGTGGACGGGCTCGCCTCCTCCCCCGGCACGCCCGCGGCCCGCCCCCAGCAGGCCGTCGACCCGGTGTGCGGGATGACCGTCCTGGTCGGGCCGGACACCCCGCACGCGAAGGTCGACGGGCAGGACCACTGGTTCTGCTGCGCCGGCTGCCTCGCGCGCTACACGGCGGCGTGACCGTGTTCGTCACCGGCCTGGTCCTCGCCGCCGGGGCGTCCGTACGCCTCGGCGAGGCCAAGCAGCTGCTGCCGTACCGCGGGCGGACGCTGCTCGACGCCACCCTGGACCTGGCCCGCTCGTGCGCCTTCGACCAGCTGCTCGTGACCCTCGGCGGCGCCGCGGACCTGGTCCGGGACCGGGTGGACCTGACCGGGGTCCAGGTCGTCGAGAACGTGGAGTTCAGCACGGGCTGCGGGTCGTCGATCAGCACAGCGGCGCAGGTGGTGGACCCGCGCGCCGACGGGCTCGTCCTGCTGCTCGGCGACCAGCCTGGCGTACGCGCCGCCGACGTGCGGCGGGTCGCGGCGGCGAGCACCCCACTCGCGGTGTGCCGGTACGCCGACGGGCTGGGGCACCCGTTCTGGTTCGCCCGCGAGGTCCTTCCGGAGCTGCGCGGCCTGCACGGTGACAAGGCCGTCTGGAAGCTGCTGCACTCCGGCCGCCACCCGGTAACCGAGGTACCCGCGGACGGGCCGACGCCGATCGACGTGGACACCCGCGCGGACTACCAGCGGCTGCTGGCGGGCGAGGCGCGGTGAAGGATCCCCTCGCAGTCCGGCACCGGCTCGACGCCGTCGACTACCTGGCCGACGACGGCATGGCGATGGCCGTCTTCCTCGCGCTGGAGCTGGGCAAGCCGCTGCTGCTCGAGGGCGAGCCCGGCGTCGGCAAGACCGCGGCCGCGAAGGCGCTGGCGCGGGCGCTGGACACGACGCTGATCCGGCTGCAGTGCTACGAGGGCCTGACCGCCGGCGAGGCGCTCTACGAGTGGAACTACCAGCGGCAGCTGCTCGCGATCCGGCTCGCCGAGGCCCGGCACGCGACCCTCACCGACGCCGACCTGTTCAGCGCGGAGTTCCTCCAGGAACGGCCGATCCTGCGCGCGGTACGCCATGAGGGGCCGGTCCCGCCGGTGCTGCTGATCGACGAGATCGACCGCGCCGACGACGAGTTCGAGGCGCTGCTGTTCGAGTTCCTCGGCGAGGCCGGGATCACGATCCCCGAACTCGGCACGTTCGCCGCGACCACGCCGCCGGTCGTGGTGCTCACCTCGAACCGCAGCCGCGACCTGCACGACGCGCTGCGCCGCCGCTGCCTGTACCACTGGATCGACTTCCCGGAGCCGGGCCGGGCCGCCGAGATCGTCCGCCGGGCCGTGCCGGGCGCGGCCGAACCGCTGATCCGTACGGCGACCGAGTTCATCGGCGAGGTGCGCGCCCTGGAGCTGGACAAGGCGCCCGGCATGGCCGAGGCCATCGACTGGGTCGCCGCGCTGTCCGTGCTCGGCGCCGCCGACCTCGCCGCCGGTGACGTCCTCCGGACCATCGGCACCATCGCCAAGACCCCCGACGACCGCGCCGCCGTCGCCGCCGCGCTCGGCGCCTACCAGGAGAGCCCGGGATGAGGATCACCAACGAGTTCACGGTCAACACCCCGATCGAGCGGGCCTGGGAGGTCCTCACCGACCTCGAGGGCATCGCGCCGTGCCTGCCGGGCGCCCAGCTGACCGGCGTCGACGGCGACGTCCACCGGGGCAAGGTGAAGGTCAAGGTCGGGCCGGTCGTCTCCGAGTTCGCGGGCACCGCCCGGTTCGTCGAGAAGGACGAGACGCGGTACCGGGGAGTGATCGACGCGAAGGGCCGCGACGCACGGTCGGCGGCCAACGCGTCTGCGTTGGTCACCGCCCAGCTGCGCCCGGACGGCGACCGGACCCTGGTCAACGTGGACACCGACCTGAAGATCTCGGGGAAGCTGGCCCAGTTCGGCAGCGGCATGATCAAGGAGGTGTCGGGCAAGCTGCTCGCCCAGTTCGTCGCCAACCTCGAGGCCAGACTGGCCGCCGAGGAGATGGGCGCCACGGCGCCGGTGGGCAGCCCGCCCGCGTCCACCGCGCGACCCGAACCGGCGTCCGCGACAGCCGTCGCGACCACACCCGACACCCCCGCGGCCGTGGCGGCCTCGCCCGACGCCGCCACGGTCGCGTCGACGCCCGTCGGACGGCCGTCCGCCACCGCCCGCGCCGAGCCGGCCGCCGAACCGGAGGCGCTCGACCTGCTCAGCATCGCCGGTGGCTCGATCACCAAGCGCCTCGTGCCGGTGCTCGTCGGGATCGTCGTCGTCGGCGCGGTGATCGCCTGGCTGGTCGCGCGCCGGTGAGTTCCGGCCTGCTGCGCGGGACCGACCGTGCGGCGTTCGCGGTGGCCCTCGCCGGCCGGCTGCGGCACGCCAGTGTGCCGGCCGGGCTCACCGAGGCCGACGACTTCGTGAGGGCGCTCGCCGCCAGCACACCTGTGGAGATGTCCACGCTCTACTGGACCGCCCGGATCAGCTTCGTCCGGCGGCACGCCCACCTCGCCGCGTTCGATCGCGTCTTCGCCGCCGTCTTCGCCGACGCGCCGCCGCTGCCGCTGACCCGGTCCGCGGTCCCGTCGGGCGCCCGCGACGACGTACACCTGCCGGTTCCCGCGGACACCGACCACGACGGCGCCGGCGGCGGGCTGCCGTGGGCGACGCTGCCACCGGCTGTCGCGGAGGCGGAGGCGTCCGATGTCGCGATGCGGCTGCCCGAGCGGCGCCCCAGCGCAATCGCCGGGCTCGCCGACCGGCCGTTCGAGGACCTCGACAGCGCCCAGGTCGACCTGCTCGGCGACGCCCTGCGCGAGGCCGTCGCCGGCTGGCCGACCCGACGCACCAGGCGGCACGCCGTCGGCCCGGCCGGGCGGCGGGTCGCGCTGCGCCCGACGATCGCCCGCGCCCGCCGCACCGCGTGGGAACCCGTCGAGGTCGTCCGCGAGCGGCCGGTACGACGACCGCGCCGGATCGTGCTGCTGTGCGACGTCAGCGAGTCGATGCGGGCGCAGGCCCATGCGTACCTGCACCTGCTGCGGGCGTTCGCGATGGTCGCCGACGCGGAGGTGTTCGCGTTCGCGACGACGCTCACCCGGCTCACGGTCGCGCTGCGACACACGTCGGCGACCGCGGCGATCGCGCAGGCCAGCGCGGCCGTGACCGACCGGTTCGGTGGTACTCGCATCGCCACGAACCTGCGGGCGCTGCTGGCGTCCCATCACGGCGACGCGGTCCGCGGGGCGGTGGTGGTGGTCGGCTCGGACGGCTGGGACAGCGACCCGCCCGGCGAACTCGCCGCCGTCATGGCACGGCTGCGCCGCCGCGCCTACCGGATCGTCTGGTTGAACCCACGGGCCGGCGCCCCCGGGTTCGTTCCCCGGGTGGCGGGCATGGCCGCAGCGCTGCCCTACTGCGACCGGCTGCTGCCGGCCGCGACGTTCCGGGACCTCATGGACGCCGCCCGTCAGCTCCAGAGCGTCACGTGCACCGACGGCCGGAAGTGGTTCACCGCGACGCCCACGCCGCGCATCATGGCCTGAATCGCCCGCGGCGTCGACGCGAACCGGCACAGCTCGGCCGCGGCGGACGGTGCCCCCGGGTTGGTGAGCACCAGCGAATGCCACACCGCCTCGACCGTCGCGTGCGGCCCGGACAGCGCCACGAGCTGGCCGTTGCGGACGTCCGGAGCGACGGTGAACGACAGCGCCGGAGCGACACCCCTGCCACGCTTCGCCTCGCCCAGCGCGGCCGCGTGGCTCTGGAAGATCTGCTGCCGCTCCTCGGGCACACCGAGCCGGCGTAGCATCGCCGGGATCGCGCCCAGGTCGGCGGCGGCCGACGGCCCGAGCAGCCAGGTCAGGTCCCGCAACTGCCCCGGCGACACCGGCACGCCGGCCAGCGGATGGTCCGGGCCGACGGCCATCACGAGCCGGTAGTTCATCACCGGCCGGCAGGCGATCGCCGTGTCGACCACCGGCGGCAGCGGCCCCATCGCGATGTCCGCGGCCCGGGTCAGCAGCAGCGACTCGAAGGATCCGGGGTCGCACACGCTCAGCTCGACATCGAGGTCGACGGCCCGTTTCGCGAACAGCTCGATCAGCCCCGGCGCGGCGAACTCGGCGAACAGGCTGGACGCGGCGACCCGCAACAGCCGGCGGCCGCGTCCCGCCGCGCTCACCTCCAGCACCGTACGGTCCTGCAGGCCCAGCAGCTCGGCCGCGCGGCTGGCCAGCCGCAGCCCCCCGGGGGTGAAGGCCAGCCCCGCCGCAGTCCGCGAGAACAGCTGGTCCCCGAACTCCTTGCGCAACTGGCCGATCAGCAACGAGACCGCCGACTCGGTGACCTCCAGCTGCGCGGCGGCCTGTTTGACGGATCCCAGCCGAACGACGGCGACGTAGGCGCGCAGCTGCGTCGGGGTCATCGGCGTCGACCCACTCTCCCGCTCCCCGATCGAGTGATCCGGACATCCCGCGAAGGTGCCTCGATCATTCCCGGTCAGCCGCCCCGCCGCCAGTGCCAGTCCACGTCGCTTGTGGCCGCGCTGATGGCACCCGTCGCGCTTGCGGCGGCTCGGACGGTACGCCTAGCGGGCGCGTCGATCCTCGACGTGCACCACTTCGAGTTCGTGACCGTCCCGGTTTCGCTTGCTCCGGCCGTACAGCCCGACACGCAGGTCGCTCGGGTCCTCGACCTCGCCCGGCCCGACGTAGGTGAGCACGTCGTTGTGGTGCCCGTACACCACCCAGCCCGGGCCCGGGTCCAGCGTGATCGTGCCGAAGTCCCCGGCCGGCCCGCCGGCGTGGACCGGGCCGTACTCCCGCAGGATGTCGGTGGCGCGCGCGGCGAGGTCGGTGTCCGGGCCGGGGTCGGGGAACACCACACAGGTCCCGTGCCGGTACACCACCCATGACTTGCCGTCTCCGACGATGATCCGGCGCCAGACGTCGGCGAGGTCTTCGTGCGACATGGCAGCGATCATGCCCGGCCGACCGGCCCACTGCCACCCCTATCCGGATCCGCCGACGGCGATTCCGCATCCGGGAATCACCCGCCTCGTGTCCTCCGACCGCCACCTGATCGAGCCCTTGTCCCGGTGACAAAACGGGTCGCGAGAACTGGGGCGTCGGTCGTAACATCGGCGGGCCGGGGCGGCTCCCAGGTGCGCTTCCTTCTCCTTTCTTCGACTGAAACCAGCGTGCCGACTCTCCGCCCCGGCATCTGTCTGCCGGAGCGGCGCCGTCGCACCGGGCCGGAGGAGGACCGCTGTTGGACGCGCTCGCGACGATCCTGCTGCGTCGGGCCGGCGCGGTGGCGCTGCCGGCGCCGGCCGCCGCGCCGCCCGCCGACGGCGACGCCTGGGTGGCCAATCTCGAGGCCGATCTGGCCGCCACGGGTTGGCTGCTCGACGCGGCGATCCGGCAGCGGTTCGTCCTGCTGGACCCGGTAACCCGGATGCGCTGGGCCGAATTCGTCTGCGCGGTCACCACCGAACTGGTCGGCGCCGACCGGGAACACGTGCCGCTGTTCCGCCGCTTCCCGGACACCCCGGCCGACACGGACCGGCTCTACGTCGAGCGGCTCATCGTGCATCTGCTGCAGACCGACGCGGCGCCGTGCATCCTGTGCGGGGCCGAGGGCCGGGTGCACCCGCTGGACCCCTGTGGGCATCTCGTCTGCGCGGGCTGCTTCGACGCCGACGCGTACACCGCCTGCCCGATCTGCGGGCGGCGGCTGACTGCCGGCAACTCCTACCTGCCGCTGGTGGCCGAGGCAGCGCCGTCGGCGTCGTCTACGGCACCGCCGGTGCGGCTGCGCCGGCTCACCCTCGACTCCTCTCCCACCAGCACCGCCGTCCGGCTGCGGGACGACCTGGTGAGGCGTCCCGCGGCGCTCGGCGAGGCCGACCTGGCCGACCTGCGGACGCTCGTCGCCGCGACCGCGCCGGACCGCCTCGACTGGCTGCCGGCGGTGGTGCCCGCCCGGGAGACCCTGGCCGTGGTGATCGCGGAGGCGCTGCACCGCACGGCACTCACCGCCGCCCAGGAGCGGGTGCTCGCCGAGGCCGCCGCCCGCTGGGGCACGGCCACCGACGTGGCCCGCGCCCTGTGGGTGTACTCGGGCGGGGATCCCGGCCTTGTCCTGCCGCGGCGGCGCCGCGACAACCCGCCATCCGAGGAGTACCGGCCGGTCGACGAGCCGGCCGTGACCGTCGGCATGCCGCGGGTGCGGGCGCTGCCCCGGCCGCTGCGCCGCACGGTGCTCACCTTTCTCGGGTCTCTCGGCCCGGTCACGGCGGCGGAGGACATGGCGCGTCACCCCACCGTCTGGAAGCGGCTCGCCGAACGGCTGCACCCCTATGAGCGGGTCACGGCGTACCCGGACGCGGCGGTCGCGTTCGCCGCGCTGCGCGGCACCGGCGCCCCGGGCGGCGGTGCACTGGGCACGGCGATGGTCGCCGCCGCTGAGCGCGCCCCCGAGCGGCTGATCCTGTCCTGGCACGCCGACGGCACGGTGTCGGTACGGGTCCGCACCTTCGCCGCCCTGGTCGAGCGGGCGGTGGCCGAAGGGGACGCGGCCGACGCCGCCGCCCTGCTCGTTCAGCGGCCCGGCGACCTGTGGCGGCGGCTCGATCACCTGCTGCGCCTTGCCGGCGACGACCCGGACGCGCAGCGCATCGTGCTGGACGCCGCGCGGCAGGTCGCGCCCCGGGTGTCGCCGACCGTCCTCGCCGACGCGGCCGCCGCGCTGACCGGCCGCGACGCCACGGTCGCGGTCGTGGAGGCGGTGGAGGTTGCCGCCGACGCGTCGATGGCGGAGGCCGCGGGCGCGGTCGCAGCCGGGCACGTCGGCGCGGTCGGGGCTGTGCTGGGGCGCGCACTGGGGCTGCGGATACGGCGGCCGGCCAGTCCCGCGCCGGCTCGGGGCGCGGCGCCGGGCGAGCCGCGGCGCACGTTCTTCCCCAAGGGTGACGTGGTGCGCACGTGGAGCGCGCCGGAGCGGCGCCGCCGGCTGCCTGCCGACGCGATCGCCGAGATCCGGGCGGGCGTCGACGCCGAACTGGTCGACCGGGCCGGCGGGTTGGACCGCTTCGACGTGGCCGTGCTGGACGTCGCGCTGGGTCGGGTGCCCGCCCCGCGACGGGAACGCGCGGGCTCCGCGCAGCTGACCGGTTGGCCGCGAGGCAGCGTCCGCCGCCTGCCCGACCTGGACGTGCTGCGGCTCTTCCTGCATTGGACCGACGGCGAGAAGTTCCGGGTCGACCTGGACCTGTCCTGCGCGTTCTACGACCGGGACTGGACGCCGCGGGGCCACTGCGACTACACCCGACTGCGGTTCAAGGGCCGCGCCGCGATCCACTCCGGTGACCTGACGTCGGCACCGCCGCCGCTGGGCGCCACCGAGTTCCTCGACCTCGATCGGGCGGCGCTGCTGACGGCGGGGATCGAGTGGGCCGTGCCCGTGGTGTTCAGCTACAACGACGTGCCGTTCGAGGCGCTGGACGCTGCGTTCGCCGGCTTCTCCCTGCCCGAGCGGGGTGGCCGGCGGTTTGACCCCGCCCGGGTCGTGCAGCGATTCAACCTACGCGGCGACTCCCGGTCGCTCGCGCCGCTGGTGCTCAACTTGCGCACCGGCGAGGTGATGTGGATCGACGCGAGCCTGTCGACCGCCGGGTACGGCCACAACGTCGGCGGGTACGGCGCGCGCCTCGGCCGGCTCGCCGCCGACCTGTGGGAACACTTCTGCGCCGCCACCCGCCCGACCTTGCTTGACCTCGCCGCCTGGCACGCTTCTGCGCGGGCCGACCGGATCGTCGTCGCGCACGCCGATGGCACCACCACACCGGTGCAGGTCGGCGGCGGCGCCGAGACCGTGGCGGCCGTCCGCGCGGCAGCGACCCGCGTCGCCGGGGACGGCGTGTCGCCGCGGCCCCAGGTCGCGAAGACGTTCGTCGCGACGGTGGACCAGGACCGGCTGGCGGCGCTTCTGGACGGCGAGGTGGCCGACGGCTCGGCCGCCCTACTGCTCGACGGATCGGCAGGGGCGCCGTGGACGCCGGTGTCCGCTGCGGACCTGGCCGCCGGACTGGTGCCACTGTAGCCGCCGGACCTGCCGGTCCTGCTCGCTGTCGCGCAACGCCTCAAGTAATGCTCAAATCCAGCTCGGCCGATCCTTCGAAGCGAAGAGCCTGCATACGCTCAACGCACCCGGCTCACTCACGGTCCTCCCCGATCCCGTCACGGCGGCGACCACCGTCGCGCACGGGTCGACCCTGCGCGAGTTCGGCATGACAGTCGCGGATGGACCGGCCCGACCCGCAGCAGGGCCGGCCACCACGTCAACCTCACGTCGAAGCAGAAGGAGGGGAGAATGCGACGCATACGACGACGCATTGCGCTTGTCGCGCTGCCCGCCCTGGTGGGAAGCGTCCTCACGGCAACCGGACCCGCGGGTGCGGATCCCGACGGGTCGGCAGCCACGGCAGGCTCAGGACGATCCCGCCTCGAGGTTCCGGAGGCCGCCAGCCTCGTACGCATCCGGCTGACCGGCGCCGACATGCTGGACAAGGTGGCCGCCGCCGGCTTCGACCTCGAACACGGTCTCAGGCGCGTGCCGACCGGCATCGAAGGCGAGGCGGTGGCGACCGCCGAGCAGGTCGCCGAGCTCGAGGCGCTCGGCGTCGAGATCCTCGGCGACGGCGAGAGCTTCGCCTGGAGCGAGGAGGCCGACGGCGGCCTCCAGGCCCTCCGCGCGACGGCTGTCCAGCCGCTCGCTCACGAGGAGACGGTACGGATCGCCCGTGCCGACTGGTTCACGACGAAGGGCCAGGGCTTCCTCTACGTCGAGGCCCGGACCACCGAAGGGGCGCAGACGAGCCCGATCATCACGATGCAGCTCGAGAACGACTCCGGCGCGGGCACCTCGTTCGGCTCCGCCCGGACCATGAGCCGGTTCGTCGATTCCGGGCAGTACATGTTCCACCGGAACCTGTTCAAGCTCGACGCCCGCCCGAGCCAGATCCGGGTCACGAGCTCGACGGGGGGCGTCGCCACCGGCTACGTCTCCAACTGGCTCGAGGACGGCGCGGCGCCGCTGACGGCGAACCCCGCCTACAAGTGGGACTTCGTCGACGGCTACCGGCACCCGCAGCAGCTCTTCAGCCGCGCCGAGGAGATCGCCCGCCAGTACCCGGACATCGCCGAGATCGTCTACCTGCCGAACAAGACGAACGGCTACCAGCGCAAGGCGCAGGCCACGATCGGCGGCACCGGGCAGAGCGCTGTCGTCGTCAGCTCGGCCGCCTGGGGCCACGAGGGCGGCAACGACATCACCGTCGAGTTCGTGAACCGGCCGGGGGCGAACCTCCCGCTCGGGGTCGAGGTTGCGGGCAAGGCGATCCGCGTCCTCCTCGCGAAGGACGCCTCCGGTGGGCTGGCGAGTACGGCCGCACAGGTGGCGGCGGCACTGGAGAGCCAGTCCCAGGGCCTGATCGATCGGGCGCACCCGTATCGCACCAACGCGGGCACCGGCATCGTCGCGGCGACCTCCGGCCCGGCCGCGCTGACCGACTTCCTCGACCAGAAGCGCGTGGGCGCGCCGGAGGGCGAGGTGCCGCGGGGCCCGGCCACGATCCCCGTCCTGCGGATCGGCAAGCACCGCGACGGCAGGAACCCGGGTGTGCTGATCCAGGCGCAGGACCACGCCCGCGAATGGGTGCCCGCGACGACCAGCCTGGAGTCGGCCGAGCGTCTGGTGCACAACTACAAGTCCGACTGGGAGACGAAGAAGATCGTCGACAACACCGACATCTTCCTCATCCTGTCCAACAACCCGGACGGGGCGAACTACAGCTTCTACAACTTCGCCTCACAGCGTCGGAACATGACGAACCACTGCGCGGACGACAACGCCGATCCGGCCCGGCGCAACTCCTGGGGCGTCGACCTGAACCGGAACTACCGGGTCGGGTCGGCTCACGACGGCTACTCCGGCGGGTCGACGAGCTGCGTCAGCGACACCTACCAGGGACCGGAGAAGCTGTCCGAGCCTGAGTCGAAGAACATCATCTGGCTGGTCGAGAAGTACTCGAACATCAAGTTCATGATGTCGGTGCACTCCAACGGCGGCCAGCTGTTCTGGCAGCCGGGCGCCTACATCGCGGACGGGCGGATCACCACGCCGCGTCCGCCGCTGGGTGACGAGGCGTTCTACTGGCAGTCGGCCGCCCGGATCCTGTCGCAGGTCAAGGCGCATCGGGAGACCGTCGTGACGCCGGAGAACGTCGGCGGCTCGTCGGACGTCCTCTACTCCTCCGCGGGCAACGTGCGCGAGGACCTCTACCACACCTACGGGATCTACGCCTTCGGCTGGGAGGTCGGCGGCTCGATCTACAACCCGGCCACCGGCAACTGGCAGGGCGGTTCGTTCCAGCCGGCGTGGGTGGGAAACCCGGAGCTCGTCAGCGGCCACTCCGAGACGATGGAGTACGCCAACGGCATCATGGAGATGTTCCGGATCGCGGCGGAGTGGGGCAAGGACAACCAGAAGCCGACGTCCCAGCTTGTTCCCGGCGGCGGGAAATACTCCGGGCCCGTCGACGTCCGCTTCGAAACGAGCGAGCCGGCCACCATCTACTACACGACGGACGGCAGCCGGCCCACCCTCGAGTCGCCGCGGTACGCAGCGACCGAGTTCCGTGAGCCGGGCCAGGTGTTCCACGTAACCGAGACCACCACGTTCCGCTGGTTCTCGGTCGACAGCGCCGGCAACATCGAGCAGAACTACGACCCGTCGAACAACGACAGGCGCAACAACTACCGCACGGCGACGATCACCGTCGGCGAGCAGTAGTCAGGCGCCACAGCCCCCTCCTGTCACCATTGCCTCGTCGGTGGGTTCCGTCCTCGCTGACGAGGCAATGGCCAGGGCTTCTCCTCGTCGACATGTGACAGCAAATACTCACGAGAACGATCAGCTTCGGTATGCGACAGCCTGCGAACGACGATTCCCGGGGCGGCAACACCCCGGGAACCGCTACGGCTGAGGCTAGAAGTACAGGACCGGCGAGGAGGCGTACCGCGTGGTGCCGGCGTGCGTGGTCCTGGCTACGGCCATGTAGTACCAACCGATATATTTCGAGCCGACGCAGCCCCACTTGGAAGTCTTGCCGGCCCCGATCGACACCGTCCATGGGCCGGTGCACGGGAAGGTGATGCCCTTCTCGTAGCTGGACAGGGTCCACGTCACCTGCTTGGTGCTGGTGGAGATGTTTTTGATCTGAATCTCGTACCACATGTTGCCCTGATCGGTGTCATCGATACAGGCGCGGAAGTTCAACAGCCCGTTCACCTCCCACGAGCCACACTGGAACGTGGCGGCCGAAGCCGCCGAGGGGACCGCGAGGACTCCCGCGATCACCAGCATGACCGCGGCGAGCCGGGCGATCAGCCGTTTGGGCATTCACTGCTCCCAACGATTGGGCCGGAAACGGTGGCCGCTTCCTGCGGCCGAGCCCATTCTGAAGACCTCCTGATCATGGTGCCAAGAACATTTCACGGTGACGTACACACGCTGATCAGCGTTTCGGCAGACACAAATCATCGCCGGAAGTTATCCGGGTCGGCGAGGTACCGATCGAGGTCCGGATCGTCGTGCACCTCTTCGAATTCGTCCGCGATCACCCACCCATCACCGAGTTCGGCGCGCAGCTGGTCGAGCGCCCGCCGAGCGGCCGCGTTGAAGGCCTGACACTCCGGCTCACGCCAAGGCCCTGGATCCGGCGGATAGTCCCAGTTCAGTGATGCGTCGTACCACTCGGCCAACCGGGTCAGCTCATCCCTGAGCGCCACACGGATCGGCAGCCGCTCCAGGCGCACCGGATACCCCCAGGCCTCCTGGCTCTGCAGGCCAGTCGGCCACAGGACCCCTCCGGACCCGGCATCGAAGAAGAACCGAGCGCGCGGCATGGGCAAGAAGCTTGGCACAGGTTTCAGACGCAACGTTGAGCGGGTCCTGGGACGGAAACCCATGCCCCAGACCCTCGCCCGCCCGAGGAGACCGCCGCGGCCTGGCACTGACCGGCGAGAACGGACGCGCGGGTTCGCGGCAGTTGAGGACCGTCAGAGGGTGAAGTCTTCGGGCGCGCCTTCACCCACGCGACCATCCACTGCTTCTCGGAGGATGTCGGCGTGGCCCGTGTGCCGTGCGTACTCCTCAACCATGTCCAGGAGCATGGCGCGGACCGTAGGCGTGCGGCCATCCGGCCAGGTGAAGGACGCCGGCCCGTCGAGCCCGCGCTCCTTGATGACCTCAGCCACGAGTTCGCGCGAACGCTCGACAGCGTCTCGCCACACTGCGTAGACATCTTCCGGAGAGTCCAGCGCCCCGGTACGCCATTCCCAGTCAGGGTCGGCGTCGAAATCCACGGCGTCCCAGGGGGCTCCGTACTCCTGTCCGGCGAGCTTGACCGCCAGCCAGTCTGCCTCGACCAGGGCCACATGCTTGACGAGACCACCGAGCGTCATCGCGCTTGCGGCCGTGGTCGCGCACAGACCCTTCGCGTCGAGCCCTGACGTCTTCCAGGCGAAGGTCCGGCGGTTACGCTCGAGAACTGACAACAGAGACTCGACCTCGGTGGAAGCCGCCGACGGGGCAGGCTGTGGAGACGCTTCGCTCATGGCCGGAGCATAGCCAGCCGCGCGTCTATGGCTCATCGGCGGTTGAGGACATCGTCGGCGCCGGCCCGCCCCAAGACGGTGACACCTTCGATCTCGCCGAAGAGGTACCGGGCAGGAAACCCTGTCCGGAGCGTGGCCAGATCGGGCGCCGTCAGCCCGAGGCTGCCCCTCGAAGGCCGTACCGTTCGGCGGCGCGCGCCTTGGCCTTTGCGGCCTCCACCTCGCGGTCACGAGGAGGCGCCTTCGTCACGAGGCTGTCCAGCAGGGTTCGGGTGGCCGCCGTGACAGCGCGGATCGCCTCGCCGAACGCCTCCTCGTTGGCCGCGGACGGCCGGGTCGCGCCGCTGACCTTGCGCACGTACTGGATGGCGGCGGCCTCGATCTCATCGTCGGTCGCAGGCGGTTCGAAGTTGTGGAGCACGCGAATGTTCCTGCACATCCCTCTACCATGCCATGCAGAGCGGCCCGTTCACCGCCGTCGAGTGCTCCCAGTTGCTTCCCGGGTGCTCCCCCGTCCCGCGCCGGCAACAATGGCCGTCGGCGTAGGCGCCGGATCGCCAACCGCCGAGCGCGGCCGAGCCTTTCAGGGGTGACGCGGACGTCCATCGGCTGGTACGGGCGTCCTCGGTTGCCATCAATGCTGGTACAACTTGCAACGGCTGCACTGCAGCCTGGGCCACCGCAGTCCCGCCGACCACGAGGCCGCCCTGGCGGCCTGACCACCACATCGATGGTGTCCGCCAAGGCGGAACAAGCTCAGAGCCAGAGGTGTCAGAACGTATGGACGGAACTGCAGGCAGCCCGTGGGCGGTGACCGGTCTGGATCCACTGGCCGGGCGGGTGTTGGAGCACCTGGTGGCCGTGCCGTCGGCGGACGTCACCGAGGTGGCGGCGGCGGTCGGGGTGTCGCCTGCGGAGGCGGAACGAGCACTGCGGCACCTTGCGGACTCCGCACTGGTGCTGCAGATCGACGGCACGGCACCGCGATGGGCGGCCGGCCCGCCACGGTCATCGCTCAGCGCCCTGCTGGCCCGGCGGCGGGCCGAACTGGCCCGCGTCGAGGGCCTCGTGGAGCGGCTTCACGAGGTGTACGAGGCGGTGTCCGGGCCACGCGCTGCGCACCTGGTGGAGGTGCTGGAGCGCGAGGATGAGGTGCCGGCGCGCTACGGTCAGCTGCTGAAAGGGAGTTCGGTCGAGATACTGCATCTGGCCAAGCCGCCGTATGTGACGGCCACGCAGGCGTCCGTCGGGGAGTCGGGAGTGGCGCCCGGGGTGCGGATGCGGTCGGTGTACGAGACGGAGGGCTTTACCGACGCAGTGTCCCTCAGGACGGCGCTGCGCGGGACGGGTCAGGGCGGGGAACTGCGGCTGGCGTCACGGCTGCCGGTGAAGTTGGTGGTGTTCGACCGCGCGGCGGCTCTGCTGCCGGTGCGCGGGGACCGCCCGGCGGCGGGTTCCTTGGTGGTGCACTCGCCCGCGCTGGTGGTGGCGCTGGTGGCGCTGTTCGAGAGCGTGTGGGAGCGCGCCGAGCCGGTGTCGCTGGCGAGCCGACACGATGGGCCGGTCCTGAAGGGCAGTCTGACGACCGTGGGGCCGGACCAGCGAACACGGGAAATCCTGCACATGATGGCAACCGGGATGAAGGACGAGGCGATCGCCCGCGTGCTCAAGGTGAGCCGCCGTACCGTGCAGAAACATGTCAGCGATGCGGGTTCCCTGCTCGGCGCCCGGACTCGGTTCCAGATCGCGCTGCTGGCGGCGGAGCGGGGGTGGCTGAAGGAGTCGGCCATGTCGGCCCGAGCCTCGACAGAGGCTCGTTGAATTGCGCAGCCCCACGTCATCGCTGCCACACGTGGACCATGACAAGGGCCGGGGAGTTCCGGACACGACGGCGCGCCGGAACCTCCTTGTGGGAGGCCCCGGCGCGCTGTCGTGCATCGCGCTCCCCTAGCAGGGGCTCACTTGCAGGACTTGGCTCCCGTCGCGTACGCCAGGCCGAAACCGCTCGCCGACGAGTCCATGAAGATCACCTCGCGCCCCGCGCCCGCCGTCGCGAACATCTGCGCGCCCGGGCTGCACGACGCCGGGCCGACGTAGGTCCCGTCGAACGTGTACTGCTTGAGCTTCGGGTTGAGCGAGTTGTCCGGGTAGCCGCCGTTGGCGAACCAGAGGTCCACGGGGGCCTCCTCCGTGGTCGTGAGGGTCGTGTCGGACAGCGTGACGACGTCGGCACGGATCGCCTGCGGCGAGTTCTCCTCGAAGAGCAGGTGGCTGGTGCCCGTGGCGAAGTCGAAGAGCCGCACGGAGTCGTTGAACGTCCCCTTGCTCCACTCGCCGTCGACGTAGCTGCCGTAGTCGCGGTTGATCACCCAGGCGACGCCGGTGCCGGACAGCTGCGGGTAGCTCATCGTCTCGGCGCCCGGGTCACCGCCGGCGAAGGTCGTCTTCCCGGTCGCGACGTCGTACACCTCGACGCCCAGCGACCACCACGTGCCATCGGGGTTGGGCTGCGCGTAGTCCTCGTACCGGACGTAGGAGATCTTCCCGTTCTTGACGCTCGGCGCGGTCGCGTTCCCGACCCAGTCGGGGTGCGCGAGGGTGTGGACGGTCCGCGAGCTGACCTGCAGGTAGCGCACGACGTCGCGGTACCCCTGCGCCGGATCGTACTGGCTCCACGCGACGACGTCGCCGTCGAAGCCCAGGCCGTCGATCCGGTACGGGGAGCTGTAGAGCTCCTCGACGTCGCCACCGCCGACGGGCGCCGACAGGATGCGGTTGGTCTCCCACGTCGGCGAGTCGGGGTTGCCCGCGACCGACAGCCACACGACCCGCTTGCCATCGGTGTACGGGAAGGTGTGGTTGTTCCCGTCGTTCGGGGAGATCCGGTACGGCGCGACCTTGCCGTCGGTGCGGCCGACCCAGATCGACATCGGCTCGGTGCGGTTCGCGTCCGACCGCGGCACGGTGAACCAGCCGCCGGCCATGCTCGCCTTCGTGTCGATGTACAGCCCGGTGTTGAGCCGGTCGACCAGCAGGTCGGTGTTCTTGCCGTACAGGGTCGCCTTCCACTTCGCGGTGATCCCGCGCGAGTCGAACGCCGCCTGCACCACCTTGAGGTCCTTGTTGCTCAGATCGAAGGACTTGGCGGAGGACAGCACCGCGTCGCGGGCGGCGACGAAGTCCGACATGGGCGTGAGGTAGTCGGTGAGCGCGCGGTAGACGATCTTGTCGGCGACCGCGCCGCCGAACGCCTGACGCAGGTCCCACAGCGCCCCGGACACGATCGTCGAGTTGAGGTGCACGCCGCCGTCGTCCATCGCCGGCGTGTCCATGAGGTGCTGGAAGTCCGCCGTGGTGGCGCCGTCGTCGAGGTTGCGCAGGGCGCACTTGGCGGGAGCCAGGGTGCGGCAGAGGTCGCCACCGATCAGGCTCGCCTCCGGGCCGGACATCGGCGTGCCCGCCGCGTCGAGGTCGATGGCGTTGCCGAAGTAGTCGGCGATCGCCTCGTTGAGCGCGCCCGGCTGGCCGGCGTAGACGAGGCTGGCGGAATTCTCCACCACACCGTGCGTCATCTCGTGGCCCACGACGTCCGGGTCGGCGGCCAGCGGTAGGTACTCGTCGTCGCCGCTGCCGTACACCATGCGGGTGCCGTCCCAGTACGCGTTGACGAACGGGTAGCCGCCGTAGGTGATGCCGACGATCGAGTTGATCGGCATGCCGTCGTCGTCCAGGCTGTTGCGCCCGAGCTTCGTCTGGAACCACTCGAACACCTTCGCGGCGTCCCAGGCCGCGTCCACGGCGCCGGCGTCGGTCAGGTCGGCGCCGAGCGTGCTGGACGGCGATGCGAACGGTGCCATGCCCTCGGGCATCTGGCCGTCGAGCAGCTCGTAGTAGTCCCGGCCCCGAGCGTCCCAGGTGGTGATCGGCACCGTACGGCCGTCCGGGAGAGTGTGGGTCTGGTCCATCATGAGGTAGGGGCCGGCGTCGTCGATCCGGACGAGCGGGACCGGCACCGAGGCGCCGTGCAGGCTCTTGCCCTCGCCGAGGACCGGCGTCGTGCCGTTACCCGACGGGGGTGGCTCCGTCACGGCCTGCGGCGCTACGGCGCTCCCGCCGGCGGCCAGGGCGGCGGCCTGCTGCGCGGTGGCGAACGGCTTGATCCGGCTGACGCTGAGCAGCGTCACCCCGTTCGTGGCGCCCACGTACACGTCGCGGAGCACGGGCTGGCCCGTGACGACGTCCTTGCCCTTGACGAGCACGCGCCGCGCGAGCACGCCGGTGCCGGTCGGCATGACCACCAGCCCCTGGTCGGTGCCGCTGAGGTCGGCGTGGGCCGCGTCGGGCTTCGTGCCGGGCCGCGGGGCGCCGGCCACGACGGCCGCACCGGGGTGCAGGCTCTTGCGCACGTCCTCGACCGCTCGGGAGATCGCGACGTCCGCGGGCATCGGGGTGGCCGTCGTGTCGACGTCGAGGTCGGTGAAGTAGCTGCCCGACGTGCCGGTCACCGCGCGCTTGCCGGCCTTCTTCTCCATACGCACCACGTACTGGGCGCCGAACACGGGCAGGCCCTTGTACTTCTGGTTCAGCCGGACCGTCTCCCGCGCGCCCTGCGTGTCGACGCTCGCTGTGGTGAGCGTGCCGGCCGGGTCGGCGATCTCGTAGCGGTCCTTGTGGCCCGCGAGGTGGGCCTTGGCGGCCTTGTCCGGTGCGATCGTGGCGTCGACCGGCTCGGCGAGGTCGTCCACGAGCGCGGGGGTGTCCGTCGCGGGCGCCACGGTGGCCGGGACGGACGCCTCCGTGGCCGCCGTCGTGCCGGTCGGCGACGGGGTCGCCGCGTTCGCGGCCTGGGCGGTGGTTCCGAGGAGGGCGGCCGCCGCCAGGATGGCGAGGGCGGGTGGTGCCTTGAGTCTGCGCATCGGTTGCTCCTGCAAGGTGGTCCAGCGCCCGGCCGGCTCCTTGCGGCACGGGTTCCGCTCACCCTCACCGCGGTGTCGCCACCGCCACAAGGACGACTTTGCGCAGCTGCACAAGTCAGAAGCTCGCCGAGAGACCGCGGGCTGCGGTGGGCGATCGTCTCCACCGCCGCGGCGCTCGTGGTGTGGACCGTCTTCTCCCTGGTCCTCACGGTCCTCGACAGCGAGCCCGATTTCCTGCTCAGCCAGGCAGCGGAGGGGCTGCGGGTCGCAGCCCCTCCGTTGCATTCGTTGACGGTTACTGGCGTGTTTCCACAGGGGCTGTTCATCGCCGTCCAGTGCTCCCGGCTGCTCTCAGCCGCTCCCCTACCGTCAGCAGAGAGGGGCCGTCAGGATACGAGTGAGTGGCCCAGGATCGCGGATTGCGCATCACGGAACGCGGCCAGCCGTCCCAGGGGCCGTGCACGGTCTGGTCGAGATTGTCAGGGCCGGTTGTGCACGAACCACGCGTCACCGGCGGGCAGGGCAACGGCGACCTCCCACCGGCTCAGGTCGAGGTTCGAGGCGAGCGCCTTGAGCTGGCCGGCCGCGGTCCACGCCTCGTCACCCGGTGCCGGGCGACGACCCACCTGGAACTGCAGCATGGTGCCCCACGACGCGACCAGGCGGGCGTCCCACCGGTGATGCCACTGCGCCAACACCTCGGCGAGCCGCCGCTGGTACTCCCGGGTGGGCGCACCGAAGAAGTCCACCCAGTACCCCGAGCTGCGGACGTCGCTGGTGGGCAGCAACATGAGCAGGACACTGTTGGGCGTGTACCAGTATTCGGTCTGCGTCACGAACCGCACGCTGGCAGACACCCTGGCGTACAGGTCGGCGTCGGCGAGCAGCCGATCGTACAGCGCCCTCTCCAGCGCCTGACGCTCAGTCGGTAGCGCCACATCCGACACCAGGGCCGTCAGGTCCAGGTCGACGCCGGTTATGCCACGCGCGTAGTACTCGACCTCGCCCTCGTCGACCTCGTCGTCCTCGCTGTAGTGGCGGTAGGTCAGCCAGGGATCGGACGACTCGGCCGCCTCGGCGAACGCGCGAAGCTCCGACTCCGACGGACCCGACTCGGGTTCGGGCCGGGTCCTCAGCGTGTCGTCGAAGTCGTCGGTGACCATGACGGGCAGGCGTCCGGTGACCGGCACCAGTGCGTCGGCAGCCTGCCAGGCCTCGTGCAGGCGATCGGGGTCGATGTCGGCGACGAGGACAGTGCCCGACGGGCCGTGCCCGATCGGCAGGCCGGCCAGTGGCGTGCCGACGAACGCCGCTTCGATCTGCTCGAGGTCGTTACGCACGGTGAAAGTGTCTCCGATCATCGACGCCACGCGGCGTGGAGGTGGGTCCGGGTGCACGTAGAGGCTTGGTCAGGCCGCGGTCAGTCCTCGTCGCCGTGGATGGTTACCTGGATGGCGGCTGGAGCGCCCGCCGCGTCAAGCTCGACGTGGACGGGGAAGAAGCCGTCGCCTACGGACGTCATCGCGAACATGATGCGAGCACCGCCGACATCGATCGTGGCAGCCTCGTGCTCGGACGCGCGGACATCGGCCATCACCCGCCAGTGGTGGGAGTGCGGGCGGAAATCGAAGGCGAACCTTCGCTCTGGTGTTACGTTCCTTCGCTCGTTCAGCGCGACTGCCTTCGCGTACGCCTCGCGGACTGGCAGGTTCAGCCAGCCGTAGTTGTTTTCGCCGGGTATGCCGGTGGGGGTCGCGGCGAACTCGGCTGCGATCTCGGCCTCGTCCCTGCCCCAGAACACGACGTCGGCGAGGCCATCGATCGGGTCGTCGTGTACCCATTCGCTCAACGCGTCCGCGTCGGCGAACACAAACCGGGCGCAGTCGACGCCGACGTTGCCGAGCGGGCGGGTGCCCACGACGGGTTCATCACTGACCTCGATACGGATGTGCCTCCAGCCCCAGTCGCTGACCGGCGTCGCGGTGACCGGGAGCGAACGGTTGGTCGGCAAGCCTCCGACTGAAATGACGGGCACGCCGGTGATCAGGAAGTCGGGATCGCCGCCGGCGATCGCGCGCCGCACGCGGTCACGGTGCGGGACCTGCCGTGGAAAGGGACGCAGCGATGCGTCATAGCCGTGCTCCCGGCAGTGACCGTCGAACAGCGAGGTGAACTCCGCGACGCCATGTTGCGGGATGTCGTACAGCGTCCGGCCGCACTGCCGGTCGAACGACCGCGCTGCCGCGTCCGCATCGCGCCCAACGACCTCGAAGTCGACGGCCGGCTCGACGTCAGGCTGTCGCACGTCCTCCGGCGCGCGGTCACCGGACCACAGCCCGAGATAGCCGCCATCCATCAGCACCAACTGCCCGGAAGGGCAGGTAACCTCGCCGAGCAGCACAATCTCCGTCACGGTCGCGCAGTCTAGGGCGTGCACCAACGGTCACCGCAACGAGATGACGCTCGCGGCTGCCTGCGGATCGCATGCGTTCAATGGCCCCCATCCGCTTCTGCCGTCGACCGTGCGGGTCTGACTTCGAGTCGCCATGACGGAATGCAGCAGGTTTGTCGAACGGCCGACCGTGGTTAGCGCGCTATGCCGGCGAGGTGGTGTCCCGAGGCGGCGGGCTTTGGTGATCTCGGGGATGCCGTCTTCGATGAGCCAGGTCTTGTGTGTATGGCGGAGGTCGTCAGCCACGTCGGACAGCGTGTCGTGGCCGGCGCCTATGGTGTCGGCCATGACGTGGTACGAAGCGCTGCCGCCGGACATTCCCGAGGGCCGGTTGATGAAGCCCTACAACGACCCCACGCCGGTCTACTGGCTCTCCTCCCGTCCTGCCGCGGCGGGTGATTGGTCCCGGTGGCGGGCCCAGCATCAGCGGACGGGGCTGTGGCCGCTGCTCGTGCTCGACGTCGAGGGCGACGACGAACCTTTCGGCATCGACGCCGAATACGACCGCATCACCACGGTTGAGCAGCACGACAGTGGCGTGGTCCTCGCCGAGTGGTGGCAGGAGATCACCGATAACGACCTCGACGAAGAAGCTGCCAACAACCTCGGCTACCTCGATCCGATCGGTGCACGGTGGCCCGGGCTCACACCTGACCCCGACCAGCAAGGTCCGGTGGAGCGCTTCGCCGACCAGTACGCTGACATGCTCTCGACCGGCCAGGCCCGCCTCGCGCTGGTCCCCGCGGCCGACGGCGCACATGCGCTGACAGCGATCGGCTGGACCGGACCGCTCAACCACGACAACGACACCGCCCGCTTTGCCGCCGTTGTGCGCGACTGGCAGCGTCGGTTCGAGGCCAGGGTCGTCGGGTTGGGCTTCGACACCCTGCACCTGAGCATCGCCGCACCGCCGGTCACCGTCGACCTGGCCCTACGGGTGACCGCCGAACATTTCGCCTTCTGTCCGGACAACATCTGGCAGAGCCACGCCGACACCTTCCCCAAGTACGCCGAAGGGATCATGGGCTTGAACTGCTGGAGCTTCTGGTGGGACTGACCCGGCAGCGGGCTCAGAACGGCCAGCAAAGCATCGACCATGCCGCCGGCTGGCAATCGTTCGGTTACGTCTGGTCGTACGCGTCACCCTGATTACGTGCGAGAGTTGGATTCCCGCCGTCAGTGCTCAGAAGCCAACGGAGCAGCTCCGGGATCGATGTGGCGACGACAGGCATCTCGCCGACGACCCCAAAGGTGTCCCAACTGACCAGATAGCAGCGTCCCGCCCGGGTCGGGTGGAGGTCGATGACGACGTGCGGGTCTGTGGCTGCCGCGCCGCCGTCAGCAATGACGTAACAGCCGTTGGTCAGATCGTCCGGCGCCTCTGTCGCGACCTCCCACGCAACGGCCTCGGTCAGCAGGCGGGGACTCGCCGGCACGAGCGCGTCGGGTCCGCAGGCCCGCCATTGGTAAGCATCCACCGGCGTGCGCGACGCGATCGAGCAAGTCGCGCAGCTCGCTTGAGGCCAGCCCCGAATCCGTCACGTCGAAACGATAGGCCCAAGTGACCGACCCTCAGCGAGGCGAGTGCCAGACGTAGCCACGGCGCTGTGACATGTTGCCCACACCCAGGGGCCAGCGGATCCGACAACTGATACCTACAGTCGGGCTATGGGCACCGACAAAGGCGTGCGGGTCTGGCTCCGCCGGCATGGAGCTGAGCAGATCGCGCATCCGGGGGGCAACCTGTACGCCCACCTCTGTCGAGTCAGCGAACGACTCGCCGTGCTCGGCTGCAGCGGTGAAGTGCAAGCCGCGGGCCTTACCCACGCCGTCTACGGCACCGACGGGTTCGACCTCGCCCTGCTTGATCGGGACAATCGTGCTGTGCTCCGGGATCTCGTCGGTGCCGACGCCGAGGAGCTTGTCTATCTGTATGGCGCCTGCGACCGTAGACGCAGCTGGCGGGAGCTGGCACAGACCGGCCAGGTGTTCGACCGCTTCGTACGTCAGGTGAGAACGCCGGATGCGGCTCAACTTCGGTCGCTCATGGACCTGAGCATCGTCAACGAACTGGACGTCATCGAGCAGGATCCTGCGGTGGCGAACCGGCACCGTACCTACTTCCGGGAACTGTTCGCCTCTTGGGCCCCACTGGCCTCTGAGCAGGTCATCCGCGATGCACAGCGGGTCTTGCGGCCGTGACACCCGAATCATCGGCAGGGCCACGTTCGACAGCACGCACCCCCGGTCGCGTACGCGTGCGAGCCGTCTACCCCGGCAGCTTTGATCCCTTCACTCCTGGGCATTTGAATGTGGTGAACCGGGCACGCGATCTCTTCGACGAAGTGGTCGTGCTCGTCGCGGTCAACAGCATCAAGCATCCGGGCACCGACAAAGAGGAGCGAGCGGCCGCTGTACGGGCCATTCTGCCGGTCGAGTGGACCTCCGTCACCGTTGCCGCCTGGAGCGGGTTGACCGCCACCTACTGCCGTCGCCATGAAGTAGGAGTGATCGTCCGCGGCGTGCGTAACACCACCGACCTTCGGACCGAGTACCAGCTCGCCGCGATGAACCAGTCGCTGGGTGTCCCCACGGTGTTTCTGCCTGCGCAGCCCGAACTGGCCGCGGTGTCTTCGACTGCGGTCCGCACGCTGGGCAAGTTGCCTACGTCCAGGCAGCCGTAATTCCATCGACGGTCATTCGCGGCACGATCGCGTGCGCTTCGCGGATGCCGTCGCCGGCAAGCGCGACCTCCAGGGTGAGCGCATCCCGTCGGGGTCCTGGCCTACGATGTTCGCCGCGACCAGCATGCTGTGATGGGTGCTCCTCTGTTGCGCCGACAGACGTCGCAACCACTCACTCGCCTGCACTCACGCCCGTCCTCGGAGGTGATCGACATGTCATCCAGGCGTTAGTCCCGCGCACGGTGCGCAGGCGGCCGAAGGGCAGGTCATCAAGTGGCCCGTACCGACGTTCACCGACCCGAGCGAGTGCAGCAGCGAGACCCGCTGCTGCGTCACTGGTTCACCGACACCCACGAGCACGGCTCCGGCCCCTGCGATCTTGACGAGTTTCTTGCCTCGCCCAAGTGGATCCGCACCCGCTGCTACCGGCAGCCGTCGGCCCAGGCCCCGAACCTTTGCGGCTGTCACCTCTGCACCTTCCAGTCGCACCGCAAACTCGCCCGCCGGCAGGGGCGGGTCGCCTGGCGGGCGATCCGTCAGCAGCTCCTCGCTGAGCACCGCGGCGGCGAGCGCGACCTCGACGTCCCCGCGATTCGCGGGAAGGCCTGGTAGGTGTCGCACTGGGGATCAGAGAGCGCGCCTTGCGGTATGAGAGTGCACTGTGCTGGCCCCATCAACTCAGCGAGAAGCGCCCGGCGGCCGGGCGCGGTCTCGCGAGCGAGGAGGACTCAGCGGGCGGGAACCGGCTCGGACGACGGCCGCCACTCCCGCCTGATCAGCCCGTACACCCAGGAGTCCGAGACCTCGCCGTTCACGACGCAGTCTTCCCGCAACGTCCCTTCACGCACGAATCCGAGCTTCTCCAGGACGCGGGCAGATGCCCCGTTGCGCGTATCGGTCTCGGCCTGGACTCGATTCAGGTCCAGCGTGTCGAATGCCCACTGCAGCAAGGCGCGCGCGGCCTCCGTCGCGTAGCCGTGGCCCCATGCCGCCTCGTCGAGGCAGTAGCCCATCGACGCGCTGCGGTAGTCCGGATTCCACCGGGTCAGACTGCACCAGCCGATGAACGCCCCGTCGGAAACATGGTCCACGGCGAGCCGCGTCCCGGTGCCTTCCTCTGCCATCTGCCGGCAAGCCGTTATGAACCGCTCGGCGCGCACACGTTCGGTCCAGGGCGGCGCGTCCCAGTAGCGCAGCACGTAGGCGCTGCTGTGCAGCGCGAAGAGGGCGTTCGCGTCCGCGTCGTTGAAGGGACGCAGTCGCAGGCGAGCGGTGTGCAGCGTGGGGGTGGGCAGGGACATGAGTGCCATATTGCCTCGCTCAATGGGCGGACAGAAGACATCGGCTACTAGGGGAAGCCGCCGCCGCTCCACGCTGCTGACACCGCGTCGATGCGGGTGAGCGTCCGTGTCAGCGCGCTGATAGGGCGGTGTCAGCGGCGGTAGCGATGGTCAGTGGGCACGGCGGACATACGAGCCGCCGAGCACAAACGACGACCACCCGATGGAGAGCATGATGCCGAAGTTCGACACCGCGGCCCCGATCTCCGCTGTCCCGGCGAGGAGAGCTGTGATGAGCAGGCAGACGGCCGGCATGGTGCAGCTGACCGCCACTGGCGCGGGCCGCCTGCCGCAGCGGCGCTGGCAGGCCGGTCGAAGAGGACGTTGCTCCGGTTCGACCGTGTCGTCGATGCTGAAGCCGACTCGCCGCTGCTCTGCACGAGTGCGTGAAGGTGAGCAGATCGCGTCGCTGCCGAAGCCACCCGGAGCGTCCGAGGCTCGACCGGTGAACGGAAGCGCATTAGGCTCATTTGTCAGGTTCGTTCTGTTCGGCGGTGGTGTCGGGCTCGCCTCCAGTATCGCGGTGTCGCTGCTGGCCACGCTCATGCCGTGGGCGGCCGCAAACGCGCTGATCACCGTGATATCCACGCTGCTTGGCACGGAACTGCACGCCCGGTTCACCTTCGGCGCCGGCCGACGCGCGCGATGGCACCAGCATCTGCAGTCCGCCGGCTCGGCCACCGCCGCCTATCTGGTCACCTCAGCTGCCATCCTCGTTCTACACGCATTGCAACCGTCCGCCAGCATCCGCTGGGAGCAGGCCGTCTACCTCAGCGCCTCCGGACTCGCCGGAGCCGGGCGGTTTCTGGTGCTACGCCTGTACGTCTTCACCCACGGCGCACCCCCCGCACCGACCCCGACGGCGTGCGGCCGGCACGTGCCGGCACCGCACCGAGCAGGCTTCGACCCAGTCGGCGGCCACCTGACCCTGACCACCAGCGACTGGCGGCGGACCGAACGACGGCGGCAAGAGAGGGCGACCGCCCTCGCCCGACCTCCTGGACGACCTCATCCGGCTGTTGGTGCAGGCCCACGACCAGCGGCTTGCCGGTGCCACCGGCGGGCACAACCGCTGCTCGCAGCGCCAACGCGGAGGCCACCCGCTCGTGCCAAGCGAGCGAGCGCATACCGCGCGACCTCAACCGCCTCAGTCGCCGATCGGTCATTGATCGAGCGGTCGATCACCGCTCGCGGCCCATAGACGCCGGCCAAGTCGGAGAAGACCTGGTGGTGCTCGCTACCCTCCCGTCCTGCCATAGGCCAAGAACGCCTCCTCCTGCAAGGCGCGCGCCTCTGGTCGCCGGGATCGTCAGGGAGGCGACGGTGTTAAGAGACGTCCTCTTATACCGGTGCTGACGTGCGCCCCGACGGGCGTCGCCACACTTGCCGACCGGACTTGCTCATCGACCTCCGGGGCCTGCTGACAATGTGCGGGCTATCGGAAGGGGGTCGGCCAGGCCACCGTTCAACTGCAACCGCGGATAGCGGCACAGGCGTGCAGTCAGTCGGCGCTCGGGTGCCCGCGCGTGCCAAGGCGCCGCTTCCAGGGGTTAGGGGCGGGATCCGGTCGCTGCCGTGGTCGCGGCGGCGGCCAGCAGATTCCTGAGCCGGGCATGCGGGAAATGTTCCTCGGCCTCCGCTGGCGGTGTCACCCGTGTGCTGTAGAAGTCGGCATCGTGGTCGTCGTCTTGTTCGGCCCACAGGTTGCCTGCTTCGTCGCGGTGCCAGACCACTTTCTGGCCGCGGAAGTCGGCGCGTTCGAGCCAGTCGGCGCCACTGGGCCAGTAGCCGGTCCAGCCGCGGGGCCGCAGCGCGGCGTACGCCGCGTCCACGACGGCAACGGCGGTGTCCACGTCGTCGTCCTCGAAGACCGCGGCGAACCGGCACAGCAACGCCAGCGGCACCCCGGGGTGCGACAGCAGCGGATCCCGCACGGCGACTGCCCGGCAGATCAGGTCGAGCTCCGACCAGCGCAGCGCGTACGGGTGCCAGTGCGCCAGATCGTCCCACCCCAGCCCAGCCCACCCGGCGGAACCGGGCCCGGTGATGCCCAGTTCGTAGGAGTCGAGCCGGGTGTTGACGTCGAGCGCGATGAGATGGCCGCCGCCGACGTCGAAGGTGACGCTGAGCGCGTCGTCATCGTCATCGTCATCGTCATCGTCATCGTCGTCGTCGAGCAGGTCCTCAAGGCCGCCGAGCCGATCGGCGCCCGGGCCGTCCTCCGCGGCGAAGGTGTAACGCGCCCAGAAAGCCGGATCGTTCAGAGACTCGCGCAGGGATCCTGGAATACCCATCCCACGATCATCGCCTGCCGACGCGGCAATCCGTCAGGCAGGGTGGATGGCCTCCCGCCCTGGTCTGCGTCGGCCCCCGACTTCCTGACAACAACATCCCAGCGAGCAGCCGGTGCGGTCCGGCCAACGCACCCGACCGGGTCGCCACCATCTGCCGGCGCTCCCCGAGTTGATCAGTGAGAACGCCGGCAGACTGTGCCCGGCTGCATGATGGCCCAACTCAGCTGGGCGCCCGGCGCGTCACCGCCGCGGGCGGAAGTAGTTGCTGATCATGTACGCGGTGACCTTGGCGCCGATCTTCGCGCCCTCGACGTCTGCCGTCCGGGTGTGGATGCCGCCCCAGATGCGGGCCTCGATGACCTCGGCGATGGCCTGGGAGAAGCTGCCAAAGTACCGGGTGGTGCCCGAGGCTTCGCTGTATCCACTGAACGGGATGTCGTCGCGGCCGAAGAAATGCCGCAGCGCCAGCATGCTGGCCGTGGTGAAGCACGTGTGCCCGGAGGTGAAGTCGGGGTGGGGCGGCGTGACGAGAAGCGGCATCCAGCCGGCATCGGCCGTGGTGGCCGGGTTGCCGTCGGTGTCGGCCAGTTGGACGGCGGTGACCGGGCGCCAGAACATCCAGGCGGCCTTCTCGTTGTAGCAGGCGGTCGTCGCATCGGCCTCGGCAAGGTCGACCATCGCGAACATCCGCGCCGTCTGCAGCGGGTTCAGCCGCTGTGTCGTGGCCAGCTGGCGCTTGATCTCCCACTCGCCCAGGTGCCGGTCGTGCCACCAGATCGCAGCCTCTGTCTGGTCCGCCGTCCGGACCGGGCTGTTGACGGCGCCGACGGTCTTGACCTCGTTGAAGTCCCGGGCGTACTGCTCGCTGGTGAGCGCGGGCGGGCCGGACGTCCGGAACATCGACGCGCTGGGGATGAGGAACGGCTTGAGGTTGGCCACCCATGCCCCGTCGTTGGCGTTGGTCGGCGGGGTGGGCCGCCACTGGCCGGGCCCCGTGCCGACCCGCCAGGCCGCGTCGCCGAACGCCCCGTCGTTCTGCCGGGCGCTGATCATCGCGGCGGCGGTCTGACTACCCACCGAGATCCCGCGCCGCTTCGCGCTGCCGTTGGGCACGGCGGCCAGCCACTCGTCGTACTGCGTTCGCAGCCGCGCCTGCTGGGACGGAAACAGGGAGCTGAGCACCTGGAAGGCCGCGGTGCCGACCGCCGCGTTCACCGATTCGCGGCCGTTGGTAGCCGGCGCGATCAGGTACGGCTGCTAGGGCGTCCCGGCGATGGCGTTGACCGCATCGTAGATGGCGCCGTGCACCATCGCGAAGCTGCGCGCCTGGACCTGCGGTTGCTGGCCTGCCACGTCCCAGATCGCGGACTGCGCGTTGCGGTCCCAGACGATGACGGCATTTTCGGATGTGCTCGCTTCCGCCGCATGCGCGGAAGGGGTACCGAACGCGGCCAGCGACCCGGCGGCGAGGATACCGATGACCACCGCGCTCACGAATCTTCGGCGGGTGTGGACCTGACATGTCATGACTGCCTCCCCCGCTGGCAATCCGGCCAGCTGGATGCCATTGACGCAACTAGCTGCCGGAAGGCAGGCTAACGCGTCGTTCGCACGCTCCACAGTGGCTGAACGGGCGGACAAGTGGTGTTCCATAACTGTTCCGATCACGGCCAACATGGCATGAGGTGCCATGTCGGTCGCGCTTGCATCGGCGATCAGGTCTATCCACAGCATCGGCGCGATGGGTGGCGCTTGCGGCTGGCTGCTGGTGAAGTACCTCCAGCAGTGGGGTGAAGGACCAAGGCGCCGACGACCTCCCGCCGGTGACGCCACTGCGCCAACACCTCGGCGAGCGTCCGCTGGCACTCCGGGGTAAGCGCACCGGAGAAGAAGCCCACCCGGTACCCCGAGCTGGGGACGAGCCTGCCGGAGGCCTGAGGGGCACGTGGCTCGCCCGGTCACGCTCTGCCTGAGCATGATCGGCATCGCGTGGGCATCGCCAAGGTCCTGGCGACGTTCCGGCCTCGGACGGGAGGTCGTCGACGGCCATAGCCGCCCCGACCGATGGCCCGGCGAGAAGTACGGGGGCCCTCGATCGGCTTCTTACGCCGCCGTCATGGCCGAATCTTCACCTGGATGGCAGCAGCAGGGTCGTCGCGTCGACCACCTCGACGGTGGCCCCGGCCCGGTCGGTGGCCACGGTCAGCACGTGCCCAGGCGCGGGGGGCGGCAGCCGGTGAAGCGTCAGACCCGATCCGCCACCGGCTTTGAACCGGGCTTCCGCGATCGTCCAGGCCACCACCTCCCGCACCGGCCGGTCACCGATCCGCTCGACGTCGACTCCGACCCGCCCGCCGCCGGGCAGGGCCGCAACGGTCACCACCGCGCCACTGTGCGACACCGACATCTCCAATACGGTGCCGGGCAGCCTCGGCCGGCCGTGCCAGCGGCCGCACTGCGAGCACGTGCGGTCCACCGTCACCGCGTCAGCGGGCAGGTCGAGCATCGAGCCGGCGACGGTGCGCAGCAGTGCCGCTCCGAGCAGGAATCGAGCGCGATCCGCCTCGGGCACGATGCTGTCGAGACGCTGCCGCTCGCGGTCGTCGAGCACCTTCAATAGCCCGACGTGCGCCGCCGTCAGACCGACGGTGAACACCGTGATCTTGCTCGTCGTCGACGGTTGGACAGCCACGGTTGATTAGGTTAGCCTCACCTACCGTGTCTCTGCTGGATCCCCGGCGGGTGCGCGCCGCCGTCCCAGTGTCTGACACTGCCGACACGCACCACCCTGCCCTGATCGACTCGGCCGGCCATCTCAGTTTCGGGGAACTGGCCGACCGGGTGGCTGCGCTCGCGGCCAGCCTGCCGTCCGTACAGGCCGGCCGGCGGCTCGTGCACGTGCCGCTGGCCCCGCATCGCGACCTGGTCCTCGGCTATCTGGCAGTGATGTCAGCCGGGCACGTGGCACTCGTCACCCCGCCTGAGCATCGGTCGATCACCGCGGTCTACCAGCCCGACCTGTGGCTCCGTCCGGATGGCACCTTCGCGCCCGCGACGCCGAGCAGCGACACCGGGGAACCGCGGCACCTCCTGCATCCGGATCTGGCGCTGCTGCTCAGTACGTCGGGCAGCACCGGGTCACCCAAGCTGGTTCGGCTCAGCCACGGCAACGTGCTCAGCAACGCCGAGGCGATCGCGGCCGCGCTGTCGATCACGCCGGGCGACCGTGCGGTCACCTCGCTACCGCTGCACTACTGCTTCGGGCTGTCGGTGCTGCATGCCCAGCTCCGCGCCGGTGCCACCACGGTGCTGCGGCCCGGGTCGGTGACCGACCCCGGCTTCGCCGATGATCTGCGCCGCGACCGGGTGACCCTGGTCGCCGCCACTCCGCACGTGGTGGATCTGCTCGACGTCCAGGGTGTGCTCGATCGTCTGCCGTCGCTCCGGTTGCTCGCCCAGGCCGGCGGCGCGTTGCCGCCCGCGCGGGTACGAGAGCTGGCCGCCCGGGGCCGCGCGGCCGGCTGGGGAATGGCCGTGATGTACGGCCAGACCGAGGCCACCGCGCGGATGGCCGTGCTGCCACCAGAACTGTCGGAGCGATACCCGGACGCGGTGGGATGGCCGATCGCCGGGTCGGCGTTCCGGCTGGACGCGGCCGGAATCGACGAAGCGGTGGGCTCACCCGACGGCGCGGTTGGCGAGCTCGTGTTCACGGGTCCGGGCGTCATGCTCGGGTACGCCGAGCAGCCCGACGACCTGGCCCTGGGCCGGATGCACACCGAGCTGCGGACCGGCGACCTGGCGCGGATCGACGCGGACGGCCTGGTCCGGATCGTCGGGCGACGGTCCGACTTCGTGAAGATCATGGGGATCCGGATCGACCTCGGTCAGGTCGAGCGCTCCCTGCGCGGCCAGGGGCTGCAGTCCTGCGTCACCGGCCGCGACGATCAGCTTCAGGTCACCTACCGGCGCTGCGCGCAGTCCCCCGACCAGGTTCGCGACCAGGCAGCGCAGGTCTCCGGTCTCGGCCGGTCGGTGATCTCGGTCCGCGCCGTCGACGACCTCCCGCTGCTGCCCAACGGCAAGATCGACCGCCGGCGCAGCGCCGGGCTGCACGTCACGGAGGCCCCCGGCCAGCAGGCAGAGACCGCCGCCGCGGTGGTCGCCGTGCTGGAGCCGCTGGTCGGCCCCGGTGGCGTCGACCCCGATCGGTCGTTCGTCGAGCTCGGCGGCGACTCCTTCAGCCACGTCACGGCGTCCGTCGGCCTGACGCGTCTGCTCGGTGACCTGCCGTCCGACTGGCACCACCGCCCGGTGCGCGACCTGATCACGCTCGCCGACCGGGTGCCGCGTTCCCGGTGGCGTCCCCTGGCGCGGGTGGAGACGACCGTCGTCCTGCGCGGCGTGGCGGTGGTGACGATCTGTGGCAGTCATGTCGGGTTGTTCCGGCTGCCCGGCGGAGCGCACACCCTGCTCGCGGTCGCGGGTTTCCTGTTCGCCAGGTACGTACTCGCCTCGTCGACGACGGCGGAGCGCGTACGGCGGACCGCCCGGATCGCGGTCGGGGTCGTCGTCCCGGCGGTGACCGTCGCGGCGCTGATGCTGTTCGGCTTCGGAACGGTCCACTGGTCGAACGTCGCGCTGGTGCACTGGCTCGCCCGGCCGCGGGACATCAACGACTTCTGGTTCGTCGAGGCCTACCTGGTGATCATGGCTGCCACAGTCGCGGTCCTGGCTGTTCCGAGGCTGCGGGCCGCATACGCCGCCGACGCCTGGCGCACCGCGATGATCGCCGTGGCCGTGCTGCTGGTGCCGCGCTATCTGGTGCTCGCGTTGTACGACGGTCCGCTGCGTGGTCTGCCAGGCACGGTGGCATGGCTGTTCGCGGCGGGGGTCGCGATGGCGGTGGCCGACAGCCGAAAGCGCCGGCTGGTCACGGTGGCGGTCGCCGCTGGCGCCGCCTTCGGCTTCTTCGCCGGGGACCCCGCACGGAACCTGACGATCATGGTCGGGCTCACCGTGCTGGCGCTCGTGCCCGCGCTACCGGTGCCGCGGCTGCTCGTCCGTCCGCTCGGCGCACTGGCGGCCGCCTCGCTGCACATCTACCTCGTGCAGTTCCAGATGTTCGCGTTCTTTGATTCTCCGATCATGAAGTTCACGGCCGCGATCGCCGCCGGCCTGGGGTTCTGTGCGGTCGGTAACCACGTCCTGCGCCGGCGGCTGTCGCCTCTGCCCGCGGTCGCAGTCATCCGTCGTCGCGTGACGGCGAAGCAACTCGTGAGAGAGGACATGACATGCGTCGACGTACGTTCCTGACCGGCCTGGGGGCCCTCGGGGCAGCGGGCCTGGTGGGGTGCGGGTCGAAATCCGAGGACGGGTACAAGGCCGACCCCGATTCGCTGCAGGTCTACTCCGCGCAGCACGAGAACCTCACCAAGGCGTGGGCCGAGGCGTTCACCTCGGCGACCGGCATCAAGGTGCAGGTCCGCAAGGGCTCCGACGCCTCGATGGGTCATCAGATCGTGGCCGAGGGCTCCGCGTCGCCCGCCGACGTGTTCCTCACCGAGAACAGTCCGGCGATGACGCTGGTCGAGCGGAACAAGTTGCTCGCCCCGCTGGACGAGGCGACCCGGCGGCAGGTGCCGGCCCAGCTGACCCCGTCGTCGAAGTCGTGGACCTCGATCGCCGCCCGGTCCACCGTGCTGGTCTACAACACCGCCAAACTCGACAAGGCCGACCTGCCGAAGTCGCTGATGGATCTCGCCGGGCCGCAGTGGAAGGACCGCTGGGGGTGCGCCCCCGGTGGTGCCGACTTCCAGGCCATCGTCGCGGGCATGCTCGCCGGTCAGGGCGAGCAGAAGACCACGGACTGGCTGAAGGGCCTCAAGTCCAACGCCCGGGTGCTGCAGAACAACATCGCCACGATGAAGTCGGTCAACGCCGGCGAGATCGAGTGCGGCGTGATCTACCACTACTACTGGTACCGGGACCAGGCTGGCACCAAGGAAGGCAGCGCCAACACGGCTCTGCACTACTTCCGCAACCAGGACCCCGGCGCGTTCGTGTCGCTGTCCGGAGGTGCTGTGCTGGCCTCGACGAAGAAGCCGACCGAGGCCCACCGGTTCCTGACGTTCATCACCAGCAAGGCCGGGCAGCAGGTGCTGGTCGACTCCCAGTCGATGGAGTACGCCGTGGGCAGCGGTGTCGCCTCGGCGCCCGCGCTGCCGCCGTTGAACAGCCTCCAGGCGCCGCCGGTCGATCCCTTCACGCTGAACTCCGACAAGGTGACTGAGTTGATGACCGATGTCGGCATCATCTGACGTTCGCGAGTCGCCCGCCGCCGCGTACGACGAACCGGCGACGCCCCGGCAGGTCGTACGCGCCCGCCGGTCCACCCGGATGCCGTGGCTCGTCGTGGCGGCCGCCGTGCTGGTCGCGGCCGTGATGGTCCTGCCGGTCCTGGTCGCGGTCGGTCAGGCGTCTGCCAGTGGCGACGAAGCGTCGAGGCTGCTGCTGCGGCCGAGGACGGCCGAACTGCTCGGCAACACGATGCTCCTGGTCCTGCTCACCGTACCGATCACCGTGCTGCTGGGCTGTGGTGCGGCCTGGCTGGTGGAGCGAACGACCCTGCCGGGCGCCGGCGCGTGGCGCACGTTGCTCCTGGCACCGCTCGCCATTCCGGCGTTCGTCAGCAGCTACGCCTGGACGTCGGTGCTGCCGGAGGTCCAGGGGCTGGCTGGCGCGGTGTTCATCACCGCCCTGGCCTACTATCCGTTCGTCTTCCTGCCGGCCGCGGCTCTGCTGCGGGCGCTCGACCAGGGGCACCTGGACGCCGCGCGGTCGCTCGGCTCATCCGGTCCGGGAGCGGTACTGCGGGTCGCGATGCCGCAGCTGCGGCCGGCCATCACCGGCGGCGCGTTGCTGGTGGCCCTGCACCTGCTGGCCGAGTTCGGCGTCCTGCAGATGATGCGGTTTCCCACCTTCACCACGGCGATCCTCCAGCAGTTCGCGGTCGGGTTCAGCAACGCCGCCGGCAGTCTGCTGGCCGCGGTCCTGGTGGTGCTCTGCATCGGCCTGCTGGCCCTCGAGGTGCCGCTGCGCGGCCGGGCGCGGATCGCCCGGATGGGCGCCGGCACCCGGCAGCGTCCGGTCGCGTACCGCCTGGGCGCATGGACCATCCCCGCGTCCGCCGCACTCGCCGCACTGGTCGGCCTGGCGCTGCTGGTTCCGCTGGTGCTGGTGCTGCGTTGGCTGGTGCGGGCGATCACGTCCGGCGCGGTGTTCGTCGGCCCGCTGCTCGCGGCGGCGGGTTCGACCGTCGGCCTTGCGGTCCTGGCGGGCCTCGCCGCGTCGGTCGCCGCGCTGCCCGCCGCGTGGCTGCTGCACCGGTACCCGTCCCGACTGGCGACCGCGCTGGAGCGGGTGACCTACCTTGCCAGCGCGCTTCCCGGGGTCGTGATCGGGCTGGCGCTGGTGACGCTGGCGGTGCAGTGGGCCCGTCCGGTCTACCAGACCGCCGCGCTCGCGGTGCTGGCCTACACGGTGCTCTTCATGCCCCGCGCCATGGTCGCCTGGCGGTCCGGCCTGGCCGCGGCTCCGCCCGAGCTCCTCGAGGCGTCGCGTTCGCTGGGGCTGTCCGGATTCCGTACCCTCATCCGGGTGGTCCTTCCGCTGGTCCTGCCATCGGCGCTGACCGGATTCGTTCTGGTCTTCCTCGCGACGTCGACCGAACTCACCGCGACGCTCCTCCTCGCCCCGACCGGCACTGAGACGCTGGCCACCGCGTTCTGGTCGGCCAGCGACGAGTTGGACTACGTGGCGAGCGCCCCGTACGCTGCCGCGATGATCGCGCTGTCCGCCCCGCTCACCGTCCTGCTGCGCCGGCAGATCCTGGACCAGCGATGAGCGGCGCCGGCATCTCCATCACCGGGCTCACCGTCGGGTACGGCGGGCCGCCCGTACTGGACCAGGTCGATCTGCAGGTGCGCGCGGGCGGCGTGACCGCGGTGCTCGGTCCCTCGGGCAGCGGCAAGACCACGCTGCTGCGGGCGATCGCCGGGTTCATCCGGCCCGATCGCGGGCGGATCGAGGTACGCGGCGAGGTGCTCACCGACGGACCGACGTTGGTGGCTCCGGAGCGGCGCGGCATCGGTTACGTCCGACAGGACGGCGCACTGTTCCCGCACCTCGACGTCGCCGGCAACATCACCTTCGGGCTGCCACGGGCCGAACGGCGGCGAGCGGCCCAGGTCGAGCCGTTGCTCGAGCTCGTCGGCCTGTCACCGAGCCTGGCCCGGCGTCGACCGGACGAGCTGTCCGGCGGGCAGCAGCAGCGCGTCGCGCTCGCCCGGGCCCTGGCCCGCGAACCATCCGTGGTCCTGCTCGACGAGCCGTTCTCATCGCTCGACACCGCGCTGCGCGCCGCTACCCGCGAGGCGACCCGTGCCGCTCTCGCGGCGCAAGGCGCCACCACCGTGCTCGTGACACACGACCAGGCCGAGGCGCTGTCGTTCGCCGACCAGGTGGCCGTCATGTTCGACGGTCGGTTCGCCCAGATCGACAGCCCAGCAGGCGTGTACGGCGCACCGGCCACGCCCGAGGTCGGCCGGTTCCTCGGCGACGCGATGCTCCTCGGCGGACAGGCCGTCGGTCGGACCGTCTCGTGCTGTCTGGGGCAGCTGGACCTGGCCGAACCGGCCACCGGCGACGTACTCGTGATGGTCCGACCCGAGCAACTCGTCCTGGGCGAGCCGGCCGACATCACCGCCTCGGTCTCGTCGGTGACCTACCAGGGCGCCGACGCCATGGTCCGCCTGGAACTTGTCGGCCAGACCACCCGTCTGGTGGCGCGCGTCCCCGGCGATCGGGTACCCCACCCGGGGGACAAGGTGGGTATCGCCGTACCCGCACCCGTCCGCTCATTTCCCCAAAGCTGATCCTTGGACGGGGCGCCGGGCAGCCGGGAGATGACGCAGGCCACCCCCGCTTTTCTCTTAGGTGAGGCTGCCCTAATCTGTCGCCCATGCGTGTCCTCCCTTACACCGGGCCGGCGCCGTTCGTCCGCGCCCTGGCGGGGCACGGCGACCGGCCGGCCGTGATCACCGCCGACGGCGGGCTCAGCTACGCCGAGCTCGCCGCGCGGGTCAGCGAGTTGGCTGCCCGGCTCGGCACGACGCGCCGGCTGGTGCTGCTCGCCGGCGCGAACCGGGTCGACGAGCTGGTCGCGTACCTGGCGGCGCTGACCGGCGGGCATCCCCTGCTGCTGGTGCCGGGGGACGACCACGCCGCAGTCACCGAGATGGCCCGGGCGTACGACCCGGACGTGCTGATCCATCGCGTCGACGGAGAGCTGCTCGTCGACGAGCGGCGCCCGGGCACCGGGCACGAGCTGCACCCCGACCTGGCGCTGCTGCTCAGCACCTCCGGGTCGACCGGCTCCCCGAAGCTGGTCCGGCTGTCGTCGGCGAACCTTCAGGCCAACGCCGAGGCGATCGCCGAGTACCTGGACATCCGCGACACCGACCGGGCCGCCACCACGCTGCCGCTGCACTACTGCTACGGCCTGTCGGTGGTGAACAGCCATCTGCTGCGCGGGGCGGCGCTCATCCTCACCGGGCTTTCGGTCACCGACCGCTGCTTCTGGGAACTGTTCCGGGGCGAGCGCGGCACCAGCCTGGCCGGCGTGCCGTACACCTTCGATCTGCTGGACCGGGTGGGCTTCGACCGGATGCGCCTGCCCCACCTGCGTTACGTCACCCAGGCCGGGGGCCGGCTCGCCCCGGAGCGGGTGGCCCGGTACGCCGCCCTCGGCCGCCGCCACGGCTGGCGGTTCTTCGTGATGTACGGCCAGACCGAGGCCACCGCCCGGATGGCGTACCTGCCGCCGGAGCTGGCCGAGCTCCGGCCGGAGGCGATCGGTGTGCCCATCCCGGGTGGGTCGTTCCGGCTGCGCGCGCTGCCGGACCGGCCCGAGCCGGACACGGGCGAGCTGGTCTACGCCGGGCCCAACGTGATGCTGGGCTACGCGGAACGGCCGAGCGACCTCGCGCTGGGGCGCACCGTCGAGGAGCTGGCCACCGGGGACGTGGCCCGGCGCGGGTCGGACGGGCTCTACGAGATCGTCGGGCGGACCGCGGAGTTCGTGAAGATCTTCGGTCTGCGAGTCGACCCGCGACGGGTGGAGGATCGACTGCGGGTGGCGGGCGTCGAGGCGTACTGCGTCGGGACGGACCGCGAGCTCGTGGTGGCCGCAACGGGCGGTCACCGGCCCGAGCGGGTACGGCGCCTGGCCGCCGCCGCGGCGGGGCTGCCCGCCAGGGTGGTCCGCGTGCACCTGCTGGCCGAGCTGCCCCGGCTCGGCAACGGCAAGCCGGACCTGGCGGCGGTCCACGCCCTCACCGCCGCTCCCCCGCCGGCCTCCGCCGTGGACGCGCCCGGCGTCGGGACCGAGCAGCTCTGCCGGCTCTACGCCGACCTGCTGGACCAACCCGAGGTCAGCGCCGACCAGAGCTTCGTCGACCTGGGCGGCGACTCCCTGTCGTACGTCGAGATGTCGGTCCGCCTCGAAGAGCTCCTCGGCGACCTGCCCGCGGACTGGCACCTGACGCCGATCCGGGAGCTGACCCGATCCGCGCCGGCCCGCCCGACCCGGCACCGCGTACTGGAGACCAGCGTGGCCCTGCGGGCGCTGGCGATCGTGGTCATCGTCGGCTCGCACATTCCCGTCTTCACCGTCAAGGGCGGGGCGCACCTGCTGCTCGCCGTAGCCGGGTTCAACTTCGCCCGGTTCCAGCTCACCACCGCGTCCCGGCGGGAGCGGGTACGCGGCGCCGTACGTGCGGTCGGCCGGATCGTGCTGCCGTCGGTGGCCTTCATCGCCCTGGTCGGGGTGGTCACCGGCGACTACACGCTGACCAACGTGCTGTTGCTCAACAGCGTCCTCGGCCCGCACGACGGCGCGACGGAGTGGCAGTTCTGGTTCATCGAGGCGCTGGTCTACATCCTGCTGGCGACGACCGCGCTGATCGCCGTGCCGGCGGTGGACCGGATCGAACGGCGGTATCCGTTCGGCCTGCCGCTGGCGCTCGCCGCCCTCGGCCTGGTCGGCCGGTACGACCTGCCCGGCCTCGCCACGTTCGGCTACGTCCCGTCGGCCGTGGTGGTGTGCTGGCTCTTCGCGCTCGGCTGGGCCGCGGCCCGCGCCACCCGGACCGCCCAGCGGGTGGCCGTCACCGCCGCGGCGGCGCTCACGGTGCCGGGTCTGTTCGGCGAACCGTTCCGTGAGACGTTCATCGTCGCCGGCTTCGCCCTGCTGGTCTGGGTGCCGCGGCTGCCGAGCCGGCCGGCCATCAATCGGGCGGCCGCCGTGCTGGCTGCCAGCTCGCTCTGGATCTACCTCACCCACTGGCAGGTGATGCCGCTCGTCGGCCCCTGGTCGCGGATGGCGGCGTTGGCCGCATCCCTGGCTTGTGGGATCGCCTGCGCGGCACTCGCCCGGCAGGCGGCTCGGCGGCTGCCGCCGGTCGCAACAGCGGCAAAGTTCAGAGCGCGGACGGGTCAGGAGCAATCCTCAAGCCGCCTTGGCGGCAGCCCGATCACGTGACGCGACAGCAACAGTCGGAGGAGCGTCCTGCGCGGGTCGTGCACGTCGGGTGATGGTCGAGTTGGTCCGGGGTTGTCCGGTGGTCGGCGTGGAACAGCGCCTCGGCGAGCAGCGCCCGTACGTGGCTGTCCGCCGCGGAGTAGGAACAGCGAACGGGCCCGGGCCGACGACAAGCGGCCCGGGCCCGTACCCGTGATTCGTCAGCTCAGCGCATTGCCATGGGCGTCCTCGCTGTGACCCGCCCCGTGCGACTTGCCGGGTGCGCGGGGCTCGCCGTTCACGGCGGAGGTGTCGTAGGCGAACGTGATGATTGCCGTCGCGGCGGCGTCGGCGTTGACGTCGAACGCGAACGTGTTCACGTTGCCGTAGAGGTCGTACGCGGCGTCGAGCTGGGCGTAGAGAGCCGCGTTGCCGCCGTCCCCAACCGGGTCGAGGCTGTCGCACGGATCGTGGTAGCAGGGGTCGTACTGCGCGCCCTGTACCCCGCCGTACTTGGCCACGTCCGCGGCGGTCTTGAGGCCTTCGGCCCCGGTGAACAGGCCACCGGCGGGAATGCCGACGGCGATGAACGGGCCGTAGTCCGACCGGCCGGTAAAGTCCGCCGCGTTCGTCGGCAGGCCCCGGCTCGCGAAGAACCCTTCGAACACGTCCTCGATCTGTGCGGATCCGGTCGGGCCGGGGCCGGAGCCCTCGCCCGCGGAGTCGTCACCGTCGTAGACGCCGAACATGTAGTTGGGCGAGCCGATCATGTCGAAGTTGAGGTACAGCGCGATGTCGGCGGCCTGTTCCTCAGTGAGGCTGTTGACGTACACCGTGGAGCCGACGAGGTTGGCCTCCTCCGCGCCCCACCACGCGAACCGGACCCGGTTGTTGGTCTTGGTCTTCGCCATCTGCAGGGCGATCTCGAGCAGGGCGGCGCTGCCGGTGCCGTTGTCGTTGATGCCCGGCGTGTCCGGCTCGGAGTCGAGGTGTGACCCCGCCATCACCACGTTGTCCGTGCGGCCGGTCGTGTTCTCGGCGATGACGTTCTCCGTCGACCGGGTCTCCGACGTGGTGTCGGCGGTGATCCGCACCGTCAGGCCTGGCGTCGTGGCGAACTGCTCGCCCATGTAGTAGGAGACCCCAACTGCCGGGATGCCCACCGGCGCGCCCAGCGTGCCGAGGAGCAGGTTGTAGCGGTCGGCGTTGACGACCGGGTCGCCGTTGCCCTGGTTCATGACGATCGCGCCGATGGCGCCGGCGGCCTCCGCGTTGGCCACCTTGGCGCCGAACGAGCACGTCGGCGCACCCGGCGCGGTCCCCCGCTGCAGCAGGGCGATCTTCCCGGTCAGGTCGAGGCCGGCGAAGTCGCTCGCCTCGCACCCGGACGACGAAGTCCGCGGCGGGGTCAGGTTGATGTCGACCGGCACGACGAGACCCGTGACGTCACCGGGGCCCGAATAATCCATGAGGTCGTAGTCGGTGCCGGCAACGTAGTTCGTCACCGGCGGCGGAGCGAGGCGGGTGAAGCTGGACCCGAACTCCTCGAAGAAATTGAAGTCGAACGTTTGGCGGGTCACCGCATAGCCGGCGTCCTCGAGCAGACCGGCCACATAGGCGGCGCTCGCGTCGTGCCCGGGCAGCCCGGAGCCCCGGTTGCCACCGTTGGCGTCGGCGATCGCCTGGAACTCGTCCAGATGCCGGAGCACCCCGTCCAGAGTCACCGCCTTGGTGAGCTTCTTCACCGAGTTGTTGTTGGGATCGGCCTGAGCCGGGTTGGCCAGCGTCAGCGACCCTGCCAGGGTCGCCGCCGCGATGCCGGCCAGCGCCCGTCTGATCTTGCGAGACACCACGACGTGTCACTCTCCTCATCGCTGAGGCGTCCGGCCTCCGCGCCCCCGTGCCGGACCAGGCCTTGACCATCACATTCACGACGGATGATCGGGACAGTCGTTCGGCCGGTGGACCCACCAACCGAACGTCTTCCCAGTTCGGCGGCGGCCAGGGTCCGGCGCTCACACTCTCATCAACCGCCTCAGCCACCGGAGCAGTATCGAGGTACCTCGCGGGCCCGGAACGGCCGTGCCGCCAGTTGGTCAGCCGCTGCGGCTGATGGCAGCGCTACTGCTAGCTGCTACGCGGGGCGTACATGATGGTGGTGACGCCGATGAGGCAGATGGCGGCCCCGATGACGTCGTCGGCGAGGATGCGACCGACGTTCGGGTCGAGTTGGAAGGTGGCGACAAAGCCGTAGAACTCGAGCGCGATGACTCCGGCCGCGATCCAGACCAGCCCCACGTGCTGGGTTCAGGCTGGGGTCACCTGGACGGGCTCGTAGCCTGGGAAGTGGACCAGATCGAGTCTCGGGTCGAGGAGGGGCTGTGGACCGGGTTACCGGCATCGGCGGGGTCTTTTTCCGCGCCAACGACCCTGACCGAATCAATCACTGGTACGCCACCCACCTCGGCGTTGCCCTCGCACCAGAATCGTACGACGTTTCCTCATGGTGGCAGCAGTCCGGCCCGACCGTCCTGGCCGCAATGTCGGCGGACTCCGAACACTTCGGCGGCTCGGATCACTCCTGGTCACTCAACTTCCGAGTGACCGACCTGGACGCGATGGTCAGCCAGCTGCGTAGTGCAGGTATCGACGTCGAGGTCGACCCCGAGGAATACCCGAACGGCAGATTCGCCAGCCTGCGAGATCCAGAGGGCAATGTGGTCCAGCTATGGGAGCCGGCAGGGGCCGACAGCCCTGGGCCAGCCTGAGCCGGTCGGCTCTCGCCCGTTGACTCGCGACGAGATTCTGAACCCGGACGGGCGCCTGGTGGAGACTCTCGACCCGCCTTCTGATCCGTAGATTCCCAAGACCATGTCCAGGCCGTAGGAAGCCGCCCGCCGGGTCCTGGTCCTCAGGCTCTCGGCAACGCGGTCGGTCCCGTCCGGTCCGGACCAGTCCGCCCTGGTGGCTCCGACGCGTGGCTCCCAGACTGTCAACTTGGGAGGACTCAAACGGATCGTCACGTCTGCGGTCGGGAAGGATGACGGCGTGGTCGGCAACCTTGTTGGTGCAGTGGCGGAGACCTTGGACAGAACGACTCGGGTACGCGTGTACCACCCGGGCGGCCCGGAACTAGCTCGCAAGCGGCGTGACCGTCCGCCAGTCCTCGCTGACCAGCATGGGACCGAGGCGCTGATCCAACTGCGAGCAGCGCTGATGCTCCGGCCGGACACCGCCGTCGCGGCCTGGATGTGTTGGCCGGACTTGTGGCTGGAGCTGCTAGGGCCTGACAACGCTCGGTTGACCACAGTCGGGCTGCTGCACTCCGGTTGGCTGAGGTATGAGCCCGATGGTGATCTGCAGCTGCACGACCGGACGCGGATCGTCCATTGGTTGAATCGCTGGGCTCCGGCGGCAGCGGCGACGATCGCCGGAGGGGTTGCTCCCATCGACCGGCCTTCGAACCTGGTGTAGTTCTGCCGTGCCTGGGTCAGGCTGAGCCCGTGGTTGGGAGTGCTACCTCGCACCACGTCGGCGTCGTGCTCGTCCTGGCCGTCGTCTCAACGGCGCAGGCAAGACCACGCTGATCCGCGTCCTGGCCACGCTTCTCCCGCTGGACGGCGGCGCGGCCCGGGTCGCCGGTCTCGACGTACGTCGAAACCCGGCCGGCGTGCGGAACCGGATCGGCCTGGCCGGACAATAAGCGGCGGTCGACGACTACCCGACCGGGCGCGAGAATGTCGAGATTGTCGGCCTCCTCTACGGATTGACCCGGCGCGAGGTCCGCCGTCGCGCCGCCGACGTCCTGAAACGCATCGACCTTGCCGGTGTCGGTGACCGCCCTGTGCCCACCTACTCAGGCGGCATGCGCCGACGGCTGGACATTCTCGGTCCCGGCGCGCTGCCCGCCGGCCAAACCAATCGGCCCGCAAGTCGGCCTGGCACTGTTCTGGGCCGCAGCCCTCACCGCGGTCTGCGTGCCGCTTGCCATCCGCGCGTACCGTCGCGCTGTCAACTGACCATCGGAGGCAACCATGACCGCCGAACCGCTCGACCGCAACCGGCGCATCTGGGACCGCATGGCCCCCGGCTACGACCGCCAGATGCGACGCTTCGAACCCCTGCTCATCGGCCGCGACCAGCGGCCCTGGGTTTGTGCCCAGGCCCAGGGCGACGTGCTGGATGTCGCCATCGGCACCGGCCTCAACCTCCCCCACTACCCGCCCGGCACCCGACTGACCGGCGTCGACCTCTCCCCTGCGATGCTCGCCGCTGCCGGCAAACGCGCGGCCGGCCTCGGCCTCAACGTCGACCTCGCCGAAGCGCCCGCCGAACAGCTGCCGTACGGCGATGCCACGTTCGACACGGTCATCTGCACCCTGTCCCTGTGCAGCGTCGCCGACGACCGGGCCACCATCGCCGAAATGCACCGCGTGCTACGCCCCGGCGGGCGCCTCCTCCTGCTCGACCACGTCGCCGCCACCAACCGCCTCCTCCTGACGCTGCAACGACTATGGGAGAAGGTGACGCTCCGGTTCGCTGGCGACTACCAGACCCGCCACCCGCTACCACTGGTCCAAGACGCCGGGTTCGTCGTAGAGGAAAGCCAGCGTTCCAAGCTAGGCACCGTCGAGCGGCTCCGCGCGATCAAACCCAGGCGTTAGGTTCGGCAACGCGGGTAAGGGCGTGACAGGCCCGCGCGAGGCGCTCGGTACGTTGTGATCCAAAACCAAGCCGCCGCGGGCGACCTCGCGGAAGGAACGACTGTGACTGGGGAGCATTGGCGCGACGTCTACGAGCAGAAGCGAACTACCGAGGTCAGCTGGTTCCAACCCGAGCCCACGCTGTCGCTGGAACTGCTCACCGCCGCACATGTCGACACAGACGACCCGATCCTCGATGTCGGCGCCGGCTCCTCCGTGCTCGTCGACCGCCTGCTCGATCGCGGGTTCCGCGATGTGTCCGTCCTCGACATCTCGCCGCCCGCCCTCCACGCCACACAACAGCGCCTCGGGCAGAACGCCAGCAATGTCGCCTGGATCGTCGCGGATCTGCTGACGTGGAAGCCTGAACGCCGCTATAGGCTTTGGCACGATCGGGCCGTCTTCCACTTCCTCACCACCCCGGACGACCGCGCCCGCTACCTCGACGTCCTTCGCGCTGCAGTCCAATCGGACGGCTACGTCATCATCGCGACCTTCGCCGCCGACGGCCCTGACCGCTGCTCCGGCCTACCGGTCGCCCGCTACGCCCCGAACCAGCTCGCCGAACACTTCCCTGGCTGGCGGGTACTACACACGGACCGTGAACACCATCGGACCCCCGACGGCGGGATCCAACCCTTCACCTGGCTACTACTTGCAAGGGCGACCTAGCCCGGCGCGAGGGTCTGTCAAGAAAACGGTGTAACACGGGTTGTTGAGGACTACTTGCGGGCTGCGGCGAGTCGGCCTTCGAAGGCCATCTCGAAGGCGTTCAAC